>CAZRHX010000023.1:0-13463 GCA_964599855.1 uncultured Tissierella sp.
CTATAGAAGAACTTTACAAAGCTATTGATTGGAAGACTGTATTTTTATTAGCTGGTCTTATACCACTTGGTATATCATTTGAAAAAAGTGGAGCTGCAGCCCTGACTGCCCAAGTTATTATTGGAGTTATTGAGTCTTGGAATCTTATTTTAATTATTGCTATAATAGGTCTGATATCAGCATTTTTCTCCCTATTTATGTCAAATGTAGCAGCCACAGTTCTTTTAGTTCCATTGATACTCCTTATGGCAGAGAGTTTTAATATAAATCCGAGAGGCTTGGCTCTATTAGTTGCAGTTTCTGCATCTAATTCATTTATTATTCCAACTCATCAAGTAAATGCATATATTATGGGCCCTGGTAATTATAAGACTTCTGATTATCTTAAATTGGGCTCAGGTCTTAGTGCTTTATTCTTAATAGTAACAACAGTGATTGTATACTTTTTTTATATTTAATGAAAGGAGAATTAAAATGGAATATTTTTCTCTTAGGCAATGGTCGCCTTATATAGTTGGTGTTTTGATAGGTGTATTAAATATAGGAGCACTTTTAGTATCAAAAAAACCATTAGGTGCCTCCACCAGTTTCACAAAACTTGGTGGGATGATTTATAGTTTGTTTGACAAAAAAAAGGTTGAAGCCACTGAATATTATAAAAATAAAATACCTGAGGTAGATTGGGGAGTAATGCTCGTTATAGGTATTGTTATTGGCGCATTTATATCCTCAATGCTCTCAGGGGATTTTAAACTTCTTACCGTTCCACAAATGTGGAGTAGCGAAATATCAGATAGTTTTTCTCTAAGGTTTTCCGCTTCACTCATAGGTGGATTATTCCTTGGAATAGGTTCAAGATGGGCAGGAGGATGTACCAGTGGTCATGGTATAAGTGGTACTAGCATGCTCTCTGTAATCAGCTGGGTTGCGGCAATAGGCTTTTTTATTGGCGGGATAGCTTCAGCTTTTCTAATATATGGAATGTAGAGGTGAATATAAATGTCTAAAACTAAAAATACAGGTCAACTTTTACAGGGATTAATAATTGGAATTTTATTTGGATTTCTCCTTCAAAAAGGAGGAGTTAGTAAGTACGATGTAATAATGGGGCAACTTAGGTTGACAGATTTTACTGTTTTAAAGATAATCTTTACAGCTATTATAGTTACAATGCTGGGCATTAGCTTTTTCTATCCTAAAGATCTAATCAAAATTAAAACCAAGCCAGGTTCAATTAAAAACGCAATAATTGGTGGATTGATATTTGGTTTAGGTTTTGGGATTTTAGGCTATTGTCCTGGGACTATTGCAGGAGCAATAGGCAATGGATACATTGATGCGATGACAGGAGGATTAATTGGAATTATACTTGGAACAATAATCTTTGCAATGCTATATAGCAAGTTAAAGGATAAAAAGATATTGACTACAGATAAGTTCAGTGAATATAGCTTCTTCTATAGCTTTAAAGGAAATCCCTTTAAATATACAATTCCAATATCAATGTTTTTAATCCTTATTATGTATCTGATTGAGATAAAGGGACTATAGTATAATAAAAAAATAATGTCAGCATATAAAAACTGACCCATCTAATAGATGGGTCAGTTTTTATTTTGTTTACACTGTTTTTATAAAACTATTTTACTCTAGATCTTTTAACTTCATATCCTACTTTAGTAATTGCTTCTTCTATTTCTTCAATTGAAATCTTTTCTCCGTCAAAATCAAGTTTGACTCTACTCGAATTGAAAGATACATTTATTGTATCTTTTTCGATGCCATCTAAAGCTTTGATTGCACCTTCAATTTTAAGCATACATGATGGTCACGTTAATGGTTCTAAATATATTGTTGCTGTTTTCATATTCTATTCTCCTTTCAATCTAACTTTATATTTTATTATATTCTCAGCCTATAACTCATTAGCCTCATACCATTTATAATAACAACTAAAATACTACCTTCGTGTACCAACATACCTATTGACATATTCATCCATTCACTAAAGAATACACTAAAGAGTAAGACTAGGACTACTCCTACTGCAATTATAATATTTTGAAACATATTACTTGCAGTGGCCTTTGTTAAACCAAGCGCATGTGGTAATCTGCTGAAATCTGAGTTCATCAAAACAATATCGGATGTTTCAATAGCTACATCAGTACCACTTCCCATGGCAATACCTATATCTGCTAAGGCAAGTGATGGACTATCATTTACTCCATCACCAACAAAAGCCACAATTCTACCTTCATTTCTTAATTTCTCAACATACTTAGCCTTATCTTCAGGTAGCATATGTCCATGTGCTTCAGTTAATCCTAGTTCACGACTAACAACATCAACGGTTCCTTGATTGTCTCCAGAAAGCATAACTAGATTTTTTATCCCTAATTTTCTTAATTTCAGAAGATCTTCTTTAGCTCCTTTACGAATTTGGTCACGAATACCCATCATTACTTTTAATTCTCCGTCTACAGAGGTCAATACAAGTGAATTTCCACTTTGCTCAAAAAGTTCTACATCTACTTTAGCTTTTTCATTTAGTTCGACATTCTCTTTTTCCATTAGAGCGACATTTCCAATAGCTACTCTATGACCATCTATATCGGCTATAATTCCTCCACCTTTAACAACTTCTGTATTTTCAACTGGTAAAACTTCTGTTTCTCCAATTTGCTTTAATATTGCCTTTGCCAATGGGTGATCTGATTCTCTTTCTATACTTGCAAGATAAACCAATGCATCATCAACATCTTCTGAATAATACTTTGTCTCTGAAACTTCTGGATTTCCTATAGTCAATGTCCCTGTTTTATCAAATATCATTGTATCCGTTCGGCTAAAGTCATGGATAACTTCACTACCCTTTAATAGTATACCATGTTTTGCTCCATTTCCAATACCAGCAACATTAGATACAGGCACCCCGATAACCAAAGCTCCTGGGCATCCTAGTACTAAAATAGTAATAGCAAGTTCAATATCTTGTGAAAATAACCATACTATAAAAGATATAATAAGAACGGCAGGTGTATAATATTTTGAGAAACGGTCAATAAAACGTTCTGCTTCTGACTTTGAGTCTTGTGCATCTTCTACCAATTCAATAATTTTACCAAATGTTGTATCTTCACCAACACGATCAGCAAAGATTTGAATAGTACCATTTTCTAAAATTGTTCCCGCAAATACTTTAGAATCTTTTTCTTTTCCTACAGGTATAGCTTCCCCTGTGATACTTGCTTCGTTAATATGTCCTTCACCTATTAAAACTGTTCCATCAACAGGAACCTTGGCACCTGTTTTAACGAGTAGTATATCTCCTTCGTCAACATCAAATACATCTACTTCTTCGAACTCTCCATCCTCCATTTGTTTCAAAGCACTCTCTGGCGCCATCTCAGTGAGTTCTTTAATAGCAGAACGTGTTTTATTTAATGTTCTCAGTTCTAGAAAAGCACCAAACAAGAATAAAAATGTAACTATTGCTGATTCTTCATAGTTTTGTATTAAAAAAGCTCCTATAACTGCTATAGTTACTAATACATCTATACTTACTACTTTCACCCTTAAAGCTTGATAGGCTTGGATAGCTATAGGAGCCACTCCTATAACAGAAGCAATTATAAGTGCCCATTTAAAAAGTTCTTCATTACCGACTGTCCATTTATTTATAAAGGCAAAAGCTATTAAAATACCACCTATGAGTGTGATTTTATTTTTACTTTTTAATATATATGCTTGCATATTTTTACCACCTCTTAATTTATATTTCTCTTAAGCTATATCTTCTAAGCATTATATGCTTGGTCAAGTTCAGATAACATATTGTATACTGCTTCATAACTTTCGCATGTATCATCTGGCGTTTTATAATTATCTGTAATACTGCGCAATTCTTTGAACTCTTCATCTAGTAGAACTTTATCAGATTCTGCATCTTCTATTTTTTTATGCATTTCATTATATACTTTTTGAACCTCGTAAAATTCTGGATGAGCGCCCCCATGTACACGTGCTACTACTGGAACATATAGTTCCAATCTCTCAGAATATTCTTTAATTACCTCATCAAATTTTGTCATAATAAACTTCTCTCCTTTAATTATCATTTTCTTAACTTCTATATCCATATTACCATAGATTGAAACAAGAAAACTTGACCTAGGTCAAGTTTTCTTGTTTTTATAATATTTAAAAAGCTATTTTTGCATAAGTTTCTTTAAACTACATTGTCTCTTCATTACGTACTACAACAAAATTTGATCCCCAAATTCCAGATATAGTAGTAAGAATCATAGCAAGTATCAATCCAACGAAAGCCCATATAGATGCCTTAGCAGTTGCATCTGCAGCTTTTTCAGCTTGTACTCTTGCTTCTTCAATTGTTTCTTCAATTTCTTGCTGAGCTTCTTCTATACTCTGAGAAGCTTTATCGATTGATTCTTGTGCTTGTTTAGAAGCTGTTTGAAGACCATTATAGATATTATCTGTAGCTTCTTTTGCTTCTGCATCATTTAAATCTGTGTTAGCTGATACAGAGTTTGCAATCGCTTCACGATCTACTGATTCTCCTATGGTTTTAGCTTTTTCTTGCAAAGAATTTGTTAAATCAGAAAGAATTTGATCTGCATTTTCAGGATTTAATATTAAATCTTTTCCTGCTTGAGTTACTTCATCTGAAGCTTCTTTTAGTTGATTATTTAAATAACCTGGTTGTAACTCTGGTGTTTCAGTATCTCTTAGAATTTCTTTTATCTGTCCCTCTACCTCATCTGTGTTTACTCCATCTAAATTTACATTGGCATTGTCAATTCCTTTTTCTACAACAGTTTCAACACCAGAAGCAACAGCAGATGCTCCGTCTCCTACTAGTGAAAATGCGCTTCCAAAAAGACTGCCGACTCCAGAAATAGCTGTTGTAGTGATATAAGTTAACATAAGCAACAATAACAATACACTAGTTGCCCAAGTTAAGAAACCGTGAAGCATTCCTACTCGTCTTGATGCCATTCCAGCTACAAAGCCACCTGCCATAAAAGCAAGTACCATAGTAATAATAGTCCAAACTAATACTCCTATACCTACACCTTCGAAAGGATCACTTGAGGTAGGTTCAACTACTCCAAATCCTATTGCACTACCAATAAGTGATAGAACTGCTAAAGTTGCAAAGAATGTAACCACCCCTGCAAAAATAGATGCCCATGAAACATTAAATCCAGCTTCGGTTACCAAGTATCTGCGAAAGCCTTTGATATTGTTTTTCTTTTCCATTTTTCTTCCTCCTTTATTTTAATCCATAACTCATTTTAAAAATGAGTTATGGATTTTGACTTTTTAAAATATGTTCTTAATTTATTCCTACCCAGAAAAATTAAATTAAACAATTAATTTTAATTTAACTATTTAATTACCTTAAAAAACCCAGAATAAATATAGCTTAAATTAAAGATATTTAACATCTAAAGAATCTATCTTAATATGTTCTTTTGTTTTAATAATATTTACCTGGGTAATTATTTAATGATTTTAAAATATATATAAGGAGAGATAAAATGGATGTTTTAAAAGAGATAAAAAAAGAACACGATGAATTTAAAAAACTTATAACTAAAATTGAAAATTCAAAAGGAAAAGAAAGAAAAAAACTTTTTGATGAACTATATGTAAATATAAAGGGGCATCATGAAGCTGAAGAAAGAGTAGTTTTTCCTGATGTAAAAGAAAGATTAGAGGAAGAAGCTAAGGATACTGTAAGGGAAATGATCGAAGAGCATAGTCTAGGAGCTTATCAATTTAGCCTTATAGAAAAAACTGCTATAGATAATGAAACTTGGGATGCTAAATTCTCCGTTCTTAAAGAGATTCTTACTCATCATATGGACGAAGAAGAAAAAGAATTCTTTAAAGAAGCTAGAAAAGTACTTGAAAAAGATGAATTAGAAGAAAAATATGATACCTTTGAAAATATAAATGATGAATACAAGAAGAAACAAGAGGAAAAGTTGAAATCTAAATAAAGTAAAATTTGAGATAGGTTATATATAACCTATCTCAAATTTTACTTTATTTCCTAAGTCATAATACTGTTATTTTTTAGAATTCAAATAGATTGATAATATTATTTTATAAAGATAGTCTTTAAAACATATTTTTATTTTAACTTTATTCAACTTTTTATAACTTTCATACTTTTTATTTTATTTATAGATGATTTAATATTATAATTTCATGTCATTATCTAAATCTTTTACTTTATTTAAATCCATCGATGCTAGATCATTTCTATTTATAGATTTAAAAAACTCTGATCTCTTCAGCAAGGCTTGCTTTAATCTTTCATCTTTTTTACTTCTTTCAAAATACTGTATTGATCTTGTAATGCTATCTTGAGCCTTATAATTGTTTTTATCTTCGATATAGATATGATGAAGACTATAATATGCTTCACCTTTAATCTCATCACTGTTAGATTTTCCGATGACTTCACGGAGAAGATTTTCTCCCTTTTTTATATCTTTAAGAAAAAGATATATTGTTCCCATAAACAATAATGTAGATATATATTCCTTACTAGCTTGCAAGCGATTAAATATATCTAATGCTTCTTGAGAAGACTTTAGAGCTTGCTCAGGCTCATTTAAAAGCATCTCTGTATTAGCTATATTTATCAAGGTTTTACCCTGCTCTTTTGAAAGCTTCATCTCTTTTTCAACAAAGTAACTCCTCTTAAAAAAATGAAGTGCTTCTTGATAATTCCCACGAGTAAGTTCCATAATCCCACTTTTATTATAGTTTAAAAGAGTATCAGCTATTATGTTTTTATTTTCACTCATTGTCTTTTACTCTCCTTAAAAAATTTATTTCATATGAAACAACTTCTTTTCTTTTTCCACTTAAGTAGGGAAGCGCATGGTCGAAAAGAACTAAAGCTTCCTCCAGCTTTCCTTCCGTCTCCTTTCCAATTCCTCTTTTAACTAAATGAAGAGAAAGCTTTTCTATAAGTTCTGAGACTTTTTTCTTATCTCCATCTGCTATATAATATTCCCTCGCAAGAAGAGCATAGTCTAAAGCCGATATATAATCTTCCCTTAAAATCTCAAGATTAGATATGCTAAACATACTCATTCCAACCCCTTGTTTATAGCCTGTCATATCTGAGATTTTACTAGCGATTTCATATAGTTTTTTAGCCTTATCAAACTCCTCTAGCTTTATAAGTTCCACCGCTTCATTGTGAAGTGTTTTTAATTCTCTTACTATCTCCTTAAAGATTTCTTCATCCATTTATAATCCCTCAATTTTTAGATTGTTTTTCGCCCTTGAAGAAAACTTTTCTTCTTCATTAAAGCTATTGTATATAGATTCTTTTTTGATTTTTGATAATAACCCTCTGTCTTTATTCTGATTTAAATCTATATTAAACATATCCTCATCCCTAATAAGTCTTTGGACTGAAAACTTACTACTCGATATGGCTTTAGCTTTAATCTCTTTAGAATCTATTTGATTTATATCGAATAAGTTTTCTTTATCTTCAGCCTTCTCCATCTTCTTTAGTTCTATATCTCCAAAGTTTTTATTGATATCAAACCTCTCCTCAATCTTTACTTGAGATTTTTTTCTTTTCTCTGTTTCACGATCCTTCTCTTTAGCTTTAACTTTTTTAGGATCCATTTCTTTTATGCTGAAAAACTCTTCTTTATCTTTAACAGTATCTTGCCTAGTTTTTTTAATTTTTATATTTTTAGAATTTGTATCCACACTAAGATTTTCTTTAACCCTTGTTTTAGATGTTTTTATTTTTTTTATTGCTTTATTCTTTCTTTCAGGCCTATCTATTTTAATATTAATCTTTGGAAAAAGTTTAAAATTTTCCTTTTGTTCAATATCACTTTCTTCAATATTAAGTATAAAGTCATCTTTCTCAAAATCTATTTCAAGCTCTCTATTAGCTAATTCTTTTATAAATTCATCTTCTTCATACTCTCTTTCAAATTCTTCAGCTTTAACTATGATTTTTTCAGTCTCTACTTTTTTTGCTTTTATTTTTGTTTCTATTTTTGTTTTTCTTTCTAATTGAAGTTGAGATTCTATTTTTTCATATTCATATTCATCTTCAAATTCACTTGAGAATATATCCATATTTAAAAGTAAGGATTTTTTAAGAAGCTCTTTCAAATTATCTTTACTCTCAGAAGATTCTTGTTTACATGCATTTGATTTATGAAACTCTTTTTCTGACATATTCTATCACCCTCTTACCTTTTACAAAACATACTAATTTGTAAAGGATAGTAAATTATATTGCTAAAGGTTCTAAATTTAGACGGGTAGTCTTTAATTCAGAACCTTTATTTTATTTATGGTTTAGGTGTTGGTTCAGGTTGATCTCCTGTTTTGGCTTCTTCTGCGGCTATCCTCCTATCTTCTTCTTCCTGCTTTTTTTCAACATCTTTCTGAACTTGTAATCTTCTAGACTCAAGAGCAATCTCTAGTTCTTTCATTTGAAGTTCAAATTCCATTTGCATAGCTTGTGCTCTTAAATCTAATTGTCTTTGAATTATAGCATTTGGAGGAAGAGGTACCAGTCTTGTTCTTAGAAGGCTTGAGCCTTCTTGACTATAATTGTATTTATTTGAATAGGTGGCATCAATTGGAGTTGTTGTTACCACAGATTTCTTTGACAGTCCCCACCATCTACTTCTAGTAGAAGTTGTCTTTACCTCACCCTTAGTTTTCTTTTCATATGAAGTTTCACGGCTCATAGTTATTGCCATCTTAACTTCAATAACAGTTTCAGCAAATTGATAGAATGTAGGCTGAAAACCAGCTCCTATCATTGATGTTATTATCTCCCCTGTGTCATCTAGCTTTCCATCTTTACCAACTCTTACTGCTGGTAAATGAACTGGTGCTTCTTCTTTATCTCCCATGATCTTTAATATTTCTATTGTTTCTCTGTCAAGATTTGCCTGGCTTTTAGCAATAGCTGATGCTAATTGATAGACCATTTCTGGAAAAGGTACATTTAAAAGTTCTTGTCCTATACTCATTTTTCTTCCTCCTTTTATTCTATCTCAATTTTTCTATGGTTTTGTTGGTTCTTTTTCTGGCTTTTCTTTTTTCTCTGACTTTTCTTTTTCTTTTTCTATTGCTGCATCAACCTTTTTTTGTTCTTCTTGTAATGAAATTTCTTGCTTTTTCAATTTTAAATCAAATTCTTGTTGAATTCTTTGGGCTTTCATATCAAGTAATCTCTGCATAAAAGTGTTAGGAGGCACAGGTGTAATCTTTGTTCTTAGTAGGCTAGAGCCTTCAACACTGTAGGAATACTTTGAAGAATATGATGCATTTACAGAAGCAGAAAAACATCCAAATCCAACTTTAGCACTAGTAGAAACTGAAGTATCTGTTGACTTGTTCATGGTTATTGCCATCTTGACTTCAATTATTGTGTCAGTAAATTGATAAAATGTAGGTTGGAATCCTGCGCCTATCATTGATGTTACTATTTCTTCTGAATTATCTTTAGATAAGTCAGGTAAGCTAATTGGTGCAGCCTTAACATCTCCCATAAGTTTTGCAATTTCACAGCTTGTCTGGTCGAGTTTATACTGTCCTTCAGCAATTGCAGTTGCTAGTTTAAGGACCATATCAGCAAAAGGTACATTTAAAAGTTCTTGTCCAATGTTTGCCATTTTTTATTCCTCCTTTTCTATTCTAGATAAAAGTTTATAGTTTTGGAACTGCTCTAATGGAAAGCTTTATTGAACTTAAACCATCCTCTCTATTTGAAGCAATATCCGGGCTACTTATCATAATACCATCTTGTTCATCTACATAAACTTGTGCTTTTAAATCTATGTCCATTTCATTGATGATATAATTTACGGCAGAATCTACTGTATTTACTTGGCTATTAAAAGATTCTATAGTTGAATTCAAATAACCGGAAAGTTCTTCTGATGTAAAAGCTTTTTTAATCTTATTCTTTGCTAGATCTAATTTAGTTTTTGCTTCAATTGTTTCAAATTGCTGATCGGCTATTATCTTATTTAGATTGTTGATCTCTCGCATCGATTTTCTAAGTCTTTCGTCCTTAATCTCAAGTTGTGATTTTGTATCTATGAGTTCTTGCATCTTAATACTATTATTTATATTAACTTCTTGAAACTTAATCTTTGTATGGACAAGTTCCTTTACAAGTTCTTTATCTGAATCTTTATAGACTGGAGTCTTCTCAAGCTGTTCTTGCAGTTTGCGAATCTCTAAATCTTTCTTAAGAATAAGCTTTTTATTTGCCTCATCCATCCTTATATATTTTTCTTCGATTAATTTTTTTTCATTGCTGAAGTCTTTGACTTCAATAGATCTTTGTCGGATCTCGCTCTTAAGATTTAAGTTTTCAGCTTCAAGATTAGCTTTTTCTTTGATTGTTTTTTCAAACAACTGATCTTTTTCATCTACTAAAGATTGTAATTTTTTAATTACTACAGCCTCTCCGATTTTACTTTTATCAGGTCTTATAAGCTTTCTTTCATCTCTATCAGGCATAAGAGAACTCCCCCTTTTTTATAGCTTAAGCACTTATATCGGTAGATCTTTATTGGCTAGCTTGATGACTACCTTTTCATTAATAAGCATAATTTTACCAGCTTCAATCGATTGCTCTATAACTTCTGAGTCCTTATTCTTGTCTATAAGTCCTTCTACTTTTTTGATTTCAATTCCATTAATATTAAGCTCTTCCCTAGCATCCTTCTCAGTCATTCCAATAAGATCTGGCATATAAGTTCTTTCCGTCAATCTTTCAGGCGGAGGCAATGCTACAAACTTAATGCTCAGGCTGCTTTCTTCTTTTTTTGAACTTGTAAAAAAATTATTGTATTTAGCATTTGAAGGACTTATCAGAAGTTTTCTTCTTACAGCTCCTGAACCACTTTCACTAGCTTCCTCTGACATCATATACTCCATCTTTAAATTAAAATTTATCTCAGGCATGGCATACCAAGTAGCATTTAGTCCATAGGCTGCTAGTTCTTCATCTTCTAATATAGAATTTTGTATATCTATTGAACTTAGGTCCAACTCATGTTGTGCACCTGCTATTCCTGCGCCTATCTGAGTAATGATTTCTGTAAAGTCACTAAAAAATCCACCCTCCTTTACAGTTTTTTCTTCATTCCCATCATTTCTTATTAAAGGTTTATCTTTCTTGACTAATAATATATATTCATTTCGTTCGTCGTCGTCATTTTTTTTAAACTTAGAAACAATATCTTTAGCGCTTTCCTTCCATGCGATTATATCTTTTAATGATGGTCCTCTTCTAGCATCTGCCGTCTTTGATACCATAGTTCTTATAAATGATAAAAGAGATACTGGATCAGAGTCTTTCAAATCATCTATATCTCTTATTCCACACGCAACAAGAAGGGCTGCATCATTTGCAGTAATTCCATTGACCTTCATCAGTTCTGCTTGCTTAGCCCAAAGATATAGATTTGCTGGTGAAACATTAATTTTTTTAGCAAGTTCTTTTCTCTTTTGAGAAGTATCTGTTGCTAAATTAAACATATTTATATCTCTAATATTTACTCTAAAAAACCTTTTCTCAGTTTCAACTCCTATCCCTTTAATTAACTTTAAGTCTGATTGCATTTTAGTCCTCCTTTCGCCTAACAATAATGATCTATAATTTATTTTAATATGAACTTATCTATTGATCCTTTGTTATAAGTTATCATTTGAAATTTTACTTTTATTTGTTTACTTGTCAAGAATATATCTTTCTATTTGACTTTTTATTTATCTTATAGTCTTAACTATACTATACCATTGTAAAGTAGTAAAAACAATCTATATTTTCTGACTTTTCAAATAATACAAAGAGCATAAAACTTTCTAACTATGTAGCTAAATTTTTCACTTACTCTCAATCTGCTTCTATACAAAGAAAAGAGTCTCCAGATTTAACTGAGACTCTTTTTCCATAAATATATTTCAGATGCTCTTGTTAGATTTAAAGCTGGATTATAGAATCATCACATTTACAATTCTCTTTATCTAAGCCTTCTTTAAATATTTTTATGCATAGAGCTGTTATCTTTTCCCTGTTTTTATCTACTGCACCTTCTATATCATGCAGCTCAATTTTTCCACTTATGCCTGTACACCAGTTTGTTATGATTCCTATAGTTGAATAGCACATTCCTAATTCCTTGGCGAATACAACTTCTGGCACACTGGTCATTCCTACTACATCACCACCAAGATTTTTATACATCTGTATTTCACTGGCTGTCTCAAATCTAGGACCTTCTACACAAACATATACAGCGTCTCCCTTGATCTCTAGATCTACCTGACTTGCATTTGCATATAGTTTTTCTCTCATATTTTTACAATATGGATCGCTCATATCTACATGCTTTACAGCTTCGTTTTTTCCATCAAAGAAAGTCACTGGCCTTGATTTTGTAAAATCTATAAAATCATTTATAATTACAATATCTCCAGGAGCATAAACCTCATTACAAGAGCCTACAGCTGCAGTTGCATATATATATTCTACACCTATTTCTTTTAATGCCACCATATTAGCCCTGTAGTTTATCAGATGGGGAGGCACAGAATGTTTATTTCCGTGCCTAGCTAAAAAAACTATATCCTCTCCATCTATATTTACAATATCTAACTCAACTTCACCAAATTTTGTTGAAACTTTTTCGCTTCTCTTATTATGCCCTGCGCTATAGACGCCAGTGCCACCGATTATAGCTTTCATATCTATCACCTCTTATTTTAACTTCATAATATTTTCTTTATATGGAGGTCTAACAATACCTTTTTCTGTTATTATCCCACTTATATTTTCATGGGGAGTAACATCAAATGCTGGATTGTAGACTTCTATGCCTTCAGGCGCAACTCTTACACCATTTATATGAGTTACTTCTTCAGAAGATCTCTCTTCTATCTCAATCTCATCACCAGACTCCATTTCAAAATCTATAGTGCTTATAGGAGCCACTATATAAAAAGGCACATCATAGGCCTTTGCAATTACAGAAAGCATAAATGTCCCTATTTTATTTGCAGAATCTCCATTGTTAGCAACTCTGTCTGCCCCTGTTAAAATTACATCTATTTTCCCATCACGGATAAGTGTTGCTGCCACATTATCTGCAATTAATTTAGCTGGGATATTTTCTTGAACTAGTTCCCATGCAGTTAGTTTTCCACCTTGAAGCCTGGGTCTAGTTTCATCTGCATATACAAATATATTTTTACCTGTATAATGAGCTTCTCTTATAACTCCTAGAGCTGTTCCATAGGCTACAGTAGCTAGTGCTCCTGTATTACAGTGAGTTAAAATAGTTGCTCCCTCTTTTATTATTTCATTACCATGTTTAGCCATGGCTTTATTTATAGCTATATCATCATTG
>CAZRHX010000024.1:0-564 GCA_964599855.1 uncultured Tissierella sp.
TGTCTTCTTTAGTAAAGTAACTATGGATCAAATTTAAGTTTTCTACTTTCCCACTATCTTCCAAATTCTTATATAAATCTTGAGCAGTTTTTACAGTGTTGCAGATGACTAAGACCTTGTTTTTAGATCTAGACTTTTCAATTATAAAGTCTGGAGTAATCAAACTATCTACTACTTTTAAACTATGTCTAATTTTACTATCATCTTCTATAAAGGGGTCTGGTGAAATAAATTGTATATTTTCTTTTTCTAAAAAGCTTTTAAAAATTGGTGGGAAAGTAGCTGTTAATATTGTAAACTTACCTCCCATTTCAGTAATAAGCTTTAATCCATAAATTAAATAAGCAACCAAGTCTGGACTATACATTTGTATTTCATCTATTACAATTTTACTATAGCTCAATGTAGCTAGTTTTAATTCAAAGCCTCTATATCTATAGACAAAATCAAACAGTTGGTCAAGTGTTGTTATAGTTAAAGGCAATGATAATAGTTTTGTTCTATCAAAATATCTACTAAGTCCTTCATCCTCACTTCTTTTTATATACTCACTAAAACTATCTG
>CAZRHX010000024.1:574-13306 GCA_964599855.1 uncultured Tissierella sp.
ATATTGCATTTATAGCTACTTTTAGAGGTAGTGTAAAAAAACCTTTATTATTACCTATCCATAATAAAGCTGCTTCGGTTTTGCCTGCTCCTGTTTGTGCAATAGCTATTATATTTTTATCTCTATTTTTTATCATATACTTTTGTAAATCATTCCAGTCTGAGTTAGGGTTATTCTTCTTCCAAGATTCCAATAGCCCATTTAAGTTTTCTTCTAAAAAGTCATTTGGATATTCAACTTTTTCATGTGCGCTAGAAGCATAATCTATTCTGTTTAGCATACCTTTTATTTTTATATATTCATAAAAAACATCTTCTCCATCTTCATCCGTAATTCTTTCATTGCTATAATATTTTATTGGAAATTTACTTGCTTTTAGATTATCTACTTTATCATACTTAAAATTAACAAACTCATTTTCCATTTCTTTTATCTTTTCATTAATAAGTTTATAATTAGTATCAAGATCTACCTTAAACTTTCTTTCATGATGAAATACGATTGAGTTTGTTAAGATTGTCATTCCATCTTTACCAAATCTACTTATGATTTTCTTTCTAGGAATCAAACCTGCGCTTAAAAAGGCATGTGGGATCTCATCCTTCATCTTTTTTCCTCTTATTTTGTTTTGAAAATCTGTATTTAGCTTTCCTAAATCATGGTAAAGGCATGCTAAGTATAATAGATCCCAATTTATATCGCTTTCTGGATAAGTTTCTTTAAATTCTTCATAGTTTTTCAGCAGTTTATCTGTATGTTCTTGTATTGTTTCTTCAGGTTTTGATTTAGCTAGATATTTCATATTAACCTCCTTTAGTATAGGAGAAATATTTCTCCTATACTAAAAACACTATATTTTTATCTTCGTCTATCTTTATATTTTCATCTTCTCCAGCCAATATTTTACTTCCATATATAACATTGACCTTATTCCATTTTCTAATAAATCTAGGTGCTTTTTTAGTTCCGATATTTTCTAAAGTATAGTCCTTTGAAAGTTTATACTTGGTTCCTGGTAAGGTTTTCTTTATTCCTCCAGCATCTACAGAGATAGAATCATCTTCTATATAAGTTTCAGGTATATAAGCGCTATAAAAGGGCTTTAATATTAATTCTTCTTCTAACTCTTCATCAATTATCTCAACTTTTTTAACTTCATCAATTACCACTAGATCTTCATTCCTACCTAGAGAAGGATATTCTCTTGGTTTTTTTAGTGCTTCATATATTTCATCTATTTCTTCTTGTTTATGTGGAACTATATGAATTAATAACTCTACATCTACTAGCAATTCTATATTAGAAACTCCTCTTGTAATTCCATAACCGCCAACATTTATATTGTGTCTTCCTTTTTCATGCTTGCCACCTGTTTTAAATTCATAGACTGTGTATAAATCATTTATCTTTGAATAATGTTTCCCTTGAATACTTACGTCCATATGGTGATATTCTTTATAATCACATAGCCTATGAATCATACCTATAACTGTCGATGGCGGGGGCAGTGGATAAGTTTCTTTTAGTTGAAAGCTAGTTGGTTTCCTATAACTAACCATATTTTGAGACATTTTAATTCTAATTGCTTTCATAATAATCATTCACTTTAGCTTTAATATTTTCAAAAAAGTCTCTCATGTTTGTTGCCTCAAGTCTATCTATTATTTCATTCTCATTTTCAAATAATCCCTTTACTATTCCTGCCATAGTTTCTTTTTCTAATTCTTGACTCAATACATCAATTACTTTATCAACTAGCAGATTGTTGTTTTTAACTTCTATAGCATTTTGAAATATAGGATTTTTAATATCATATACTCCACCTATTATAAATAAAGGTTTAAGATCTTCTCTTCTACCTTTTATATCTCTATATAGATATCTTATAGTACTTAATAATTTGTTTATCCTATTTGCTTTTTCAATGTTTTCTATTTCTATTTCATCATTTTCATCTATACCAACTTTATCTAAATCAATTGTTATTGTATAAGAATAAAGGGATCTATGGATTTCACTTTGAGCTATATTTCCTCCGTCTTTTAATTCGTTTTCTTGTTTATTGTAACGATCTAAAAGTCCTTTATTGGTCAGAAAATCTAAATCTCCCCTATAAGGTTCTAAAGATATAGCGTTTGAAAGTCTTACAATAGCTGATCGAGTTTTTGATGGCTTAGCAGTTTTCATATATCCAAATAAATCTATTTCGGGATATTCTTCTATAGTAGTATCTGGAGCAAATTGTAAAACAGAACCATCTAAGCCTATTTTCGTATTATCAATTCCCATTTGATTTACTATATTATATCTTATTGCTTGTCTAGATATATAAGTATATTGTTCACCCTTACCTCTAGATATTTTTTTAAGTGCTGATACATTTCCTATTGATTCACCATAGTTAGCACTTTCTGCTTCAAATATTATAGTTACTGTTAATCCTTTGTTAATCATTTACTTTTCCCCCTTAATTTCAATATCGGTTTTATCTTTTTCTTTAAAAGCACTTGATACCATTCCAGTAACAAAAGCATATCCTATAACTCCTAGTTTTTCTTCATCTTCTAAAACTTCTACTATTCCTTTAGGAACTTGTTTTCCCACGTACATATAGCTATTTAATAAATTATGCAAAAAGTTTTCAGAGTTTCTAGTTTTTAAAGCATTTAACAGCCTATAAGATATTCCTTTAACTTTTCCTTCACTATCCATTTTTTTATAAGCTTCTCCCAGATACCATCCATTTCTATTGGCATCTTCTATTAACTTATTTCTATCTGTGCTCCTATCCAAAGCTCCCACCCCTTTTAAGAAATTTACATTGATTTTATTTAAGACTTTAATGTGATTGACACTAAAAAAGTTTGTAATACCATCTGAACTAGTCAATTTATTTATCAAGAGCCTATGAATTAAGGTAAACATATTGACACCGTTTAATATCCTCTCTATAGTTATAGGATATATATAATTGTAGCTTTTCCCTTCTTTATATCCTACTTTTATAAGAGATGATAATTGATTGTTAGATTGTTGAAATATATCTATAATCTCTTTAGATAATATATTGAATCTATATTTGCCATTTTCTTTTCTTATAACTTGTACATCTGAAAGTTCATATGCAACTGTAGAAAGTCTTTCTTTTTCCATAGCTTCTAGTAAAGCCTTATATACATAGAGGTTTCTATTTGTTTCGCTTTCTTTGAGACTTCTCTTTATACTTTGCTTTATATTGTTATTTACCTTGATAAGGTTATCCATTTTTTGATTTGCATTTACAAATATTCCTGCTTCGGAACTGCTAAAAAACATACCACATGGCATACACGAATAAATCAATCTAGCTAGATCACATATATATACATCATTATAAAAATCCCATACATAAGATGTTTTTCTATTTGTATCAAATCCTGTATCAATTAAAAAGCCCATATCATATGCTGCTGATTTGTTTTTTATAGGTAATCCAGTTATAAAGCAATTCAGTTTGAATTTTTCCTTATCTTCTTTTAAATATTCAACTGTTTTATCTACAAAGGTTTCTTTATAATCAATATATATATCTTTTTGTTTTGTATTTCTATTTAAGAATGCCACACCATCCCATGACTGATTTATAATGTTGTATATTATTGTTTTAGCGAATAAATATTTTTTTCCTTCGGATGAGTAGATATATTTATGAATATCCTCTAAAAGATTGTATTGTTTATATATATCTTCTTTTATATCTTCAACCTTTTCTCCTTTTTTAATTTTTATCCTATCTAATTTTTTTTGAATCTCCACTATATCTATATCAGCATTTATAAACTCATAAACTTTTGAATAATTAGGTCTTTTTAAATAATCTTTTAACTCTGTTATTATATCGTTTAGTTTACTAATATCTTTTGAAGTTAGGTTTGAAAAATCTTCTTTTTTACTTTCACTTATATAGTCAAAATATTTATTGAATCTATCCCAATGAGTTATCCCTTCATATGTGTTGATTAGATAATCAAAATACTTTTCTTCAAATTTTTCCAAAACATCCATATTAAACTCAATATAGTTGTCACCTATGGTTACTTTGTCACCTGCATGATTTAAGACATTATAAAATCCTAATAAGCCAGCATTAAACTGCCAATCAGAAAGTTCTAATCTTATATTTCCCTCCACTTCCTCACCTCCTAAGCTATATCAACCATTCCAAAACCTTGAGATCTTCTACTTCCACAGCCTGATTTATATAAATATTCTAAAATATATGGTTTAGCTTTTACTTTAAATCTACATATGTTTGACAATATTTCTATGCCATAATGCTTTACCTTTACTTCTTTATTATTTAAAACTTCAATTTCAACCTCCGCAATATCAAATTTTCTTTCTTGACCAAATTCATCCAATAATTGATTCCTTAGGTTTTCAATAAAAACCTTTTTGCCTTTTTCTTCATTTAAAGAATAGTACCAAGTTTCATGATTATCTCCTTTATGTTCTCTTGCGACTATAGGACTAAGAGTTTTAAATATTATCTCTTCCTCTACTATTAGCTTTTCTTTAACTAAATTTATCTTATTTATAGTCATAGTATTTCCTTTTATCTCATAAGGCTTTTTCTTCTGTCCTAAAAAGCTATTATAAAAATACAGTGAATCCTCCACACTATTTGTAGAAAAATTTAATATAACTTTTTTATTAGGAATTAATATCTCTTCTCTTTCAAATATACAGTTCCCCATATAAATAGAAAATGTAAAGCTTTTAACTTTGTTGGCTTCTTTTTCATATAAAGATTTATAGTAGTCTTTATCATAACTTTCTAATGAATGTTTTATCATAGAAATAAAAATTCTATTTTTATCTTTTACGATTCTATCATCTTTTAGTAATATCTCTAAATTAAAACGCATCTTCTAACCTCCTTTAATTTCTATCCTTATATATGTGTTTAAAGTTTATATATTTATATAGTAATATAAAAGTAACAAAAAGTCAAACAATTTCGTTAATTTGTTTTTTTCTATTTCCATGGTATAATAATATATAACAATTAATCGAACTATTATTAGAAATTTCATTTTCCTCTATCTGTTTTTTTCAATTTTTTTAATCTTATATTTATATTCTAATCACTACTATTTAAGATTCAAAGTTTATATATAAAATCCATAGCAATACAATATAATAAACATCTTAAAAAAAGCACTAATATATGAAGTTTTTTCCAAATACTCCATATATTAGTGCTTTTTTTGTTCTATCTAGTTCCTCCACCGCTTCCGCCTCCGAAGGATCCTCCTCCACCGCCTAAACTACTACTACCTCCGCCTCCACTACTTCTAGCAGATGAAGTGGCTGCTCTTGCTACATTTCTTGTAAGAGCGTGTGCAAGATAGATACTATTTCCTCTGTATACCGTTTCAGCTTGATATCTTGGATATAATTTTTCAAACTGCTTGCTAACTACTTCAGTAAGACCAAGTGCTGCTGCCCAAATCATTATATTGTCCCATATCTTTACATTTATAGCTTCATTTTCATTTAAAAGCGAGAAATCGTAAAGGTAGTTTATATATTTATAAACTCTTTCTTCTAGTTCTTCACCTTTTTCAGTTAAAACAATCTTGTGAGTCTTAAAGAATAATATCTTCTTTTCTTCTATTTTTAGGTATCCTAATTCTTGGAGTTTCTTAGAGGAACTATTCTTTACTCTCTCTTCCCAGGACTCAATTTTACTATAATGTTTGGATGCCCATTTTGTAAACTCTTTTTCTTCTAAAATCTCATTTGTTCCTGCTGCATCTATCATCATAGAGAAAAGTTGTCCTTCTAAGGTTTTTTTATCCATCTCTTTATTTAAAAACTTGATATTAGTTCTTTCTTTTTTCATTATAAATCCTTTTTCATCTATTTCTGTTATTATTCTATCTTCATTTATCCATTTCAATATAAAGCTTGTTAAGAGATTTTCAAAATTACCTACTCCTATTTTATAGAGTATATAATAGGAATCTAGCATATCGCCTTCATAAGGATAATCTCTATAATATTCTTCTTTATATTTTCTTTTAAATTTTCCCGGGCTGATACTAGAGTCCTTCTTGCTAAATAAACTTGCTAATATAACTAAAGGGATAAGTAAAGATATTAGACCACCAAAAAAACCACTAATCTTTCCAAATAAACTATTAGAATTATCATTGTTTCCAAGGTCATCCGATGAACCATAATCACTACCTTCAAATGCTTGATCTTTTACTTCTTCAAAGCTTTTATCTATATAGTCATTTGTAGAAAACATTCCTTGTGGAAATCCTACCAATACAGTTAAATAGTTACTGCTAGTCAATGGTTGACTGCTTTCAGCTAAAATTTTCCCATCTTTAAAGTTAATATCTCCAGTATATCCAAATGAATATATTTCTTCTTCATCTTGAGTAAAGGCTTTTTCACTTTCTATTGTAACTGTTACCTTTTCTGGAGGGGTATTTAAATCATCATTTATAAATCTCCAAAATAAAATCTGTCCATCTTCAAGCTCTTTTATAAAGTCTGTTATGGTGTATTCTAAGGTATAATCATGACTTCCATATTCTCCTATGCCCCAGCTAAGTTCATAACCATCTCCAGTGTCTATTATTCCGTTTTTAAATTTCTTTTCACTTCTGGATGCATCTATATCCCAATTATCTATATAGTCATATACTTGTCCATCTTCTTCTACTTTAAAATCTTTTATCTTAGAAGATCCTAAGTTTCCTATAACTATATAGTTTTCAGTGCCTTCACTTAAATAAGCTTTTCTTTTTTCTCTTATTTTTACACTGCCATCATTATTTATAAATACATTTATATCTTGCTGTTCAACTTTATGATCATCTGCAAATGAATTTTCTATAGAGAATATATTTATAAATACAATCAATACAACTACTAATAGAGATATTCTTCGCTTTGTCATAAGCTACACCTCCTAATTCCAACTAGGCATATCTTCTTTAGACTCTGTTCCTTCAAAATACTCTTTTTCAGTAAACTTGAACATTCCAGCTATTATACTTGAAGGGAATACTTGTATTTTTCTATTGTATCTTGTCACTACATCATTATATATCATTCTTGAATTTCTTACATTGTCTTCATATTTGTTTATACTAGCCATTGTATCCTGATAGACTGTACTAGCTTTTAAATCTGGATAGGCTTCAGATACTGCTATAAGTCTGCCTACTACACTTTCAAGTTGACTTTGATCTTTTTCTATAGCTTCTATGGAACTTCCTCTACCTATAGATGATCTACTTTCTGTTACTTTTTCTAAGACTTCTGCTTCATGAGCTGAATATTTGCTAGTCGCTTGTATTAAACTCTTTATTGCATCCCATCTTGATTCTATTTGAGTTGCAATCTGAGCTTTGGCATTTTCTACTCTTTCTCTTAGGGTTACTAAAGAGTTATAGATAGATATGGCCCAAGAAACCAGTAATACTATCAATACGACTATTCCAATTATAAATATCATAACTAACCCCCCCTTTATTATTCTTCTTTTATATTTTACCCTTTTAAAGTACTGCTAAACCTATATCTATTCAAGAAATTATATAAAACAAAATTTTTATATTAAAATTTCATTTTAAGGGTATGATTATTTAAGGAGGAGATTTATTTGAAAACTTTTAAAAAATTTAATATAAGAGATTTAGAACTTAAAAACAGAATAGTTATGCCACCTATGTGTACCTATTCCTCAGATAAAGATGGATTTGTAAAAGACTTTCATAGGGTACATTACGCTTCAAGAGCTATAGGTGGGACTGGACTTATAATAGTGGAGGCCACAGCTATAATTCCAAACGGAAGAATATCAAATGGAGATTTAGGGATTTGGGATGACAATCATATTGAAGGCTTAAAATCTATTGTAGAAAATGTACATGCATATGATGCTAAAATAGCTATACAACTTGCTCATGCTGGTAGAAAGAGCGATAGTGGGGATGAATATATTGTAGCGCCTAGCTCTATTCAACATAGTGATGAATATGAAGTGCCTAGAGAACTCAGTCTTGATGATATAAAAAACTTGATTGGAAAGTTTAAAGATGGAGCTAGGAGGGCGCTTGAGGCAGGTTTTGATGCTATAGAAGTTCATGCAGCCCATGGTTATTTAATTCACGAGTTTTTATCTCCCATTACAAATAAGAGAAGGGATGAGTATGGTGGAAATCTTGAAAAGAGGACTAGGTTTTTAAAGGAAATACTCTTAGCTATAAGGGAAGTTTGGCCAAATGAAAAACCTATTATTGTGAGATTTTCCGCTAGTGATTATCAAGAAGGTGGAATAGATGAAGAAGAAATAGTAAATATAATAAATGAAGTAAAAGAATTGTTCGACATAGCTCATATAAGTAGTGGGGGGCTTGTAGATGTTCATATTGAAGTATTCCCAGGTTATCAAATAAGTTTTGCACAAACAGTTAAAAACAAATGCGATATACCAACCATATCAGTTGGGCTTATAGAAAACTTTAACCAAATAGAAGAGATTTTATCCAACGATAGATCAGATTTAGTAGCTTTGGGTAGAAAGCTACTCCGAGAGCCTTATGCACCAATTAATATGGCTGCTGAGGAAAATATAGATATAGAGTTTCCAATTCAATATAAAAGAGCTTTTAGATAAGAAAAGGAAGATCAACCTAAATTGATCTTCCTTTTCTTATGATTCTTTATTTATTAGCTCTAGCAATAATTTTTTATCTATATTTCCACCTGTCAAAACTACTGCAACATTCTTCCCTTTGAAAATTTCAGGATTCTTTCTTACTGCTGCTATTCCAATAGCTCCTGCTGGTTCTACTATTATCTTTTCTTCTAGAAGAGCATATTTAATAGCATCTGCTATATCGTCTTCTTCTATAACCATTATATCGTCTATACATTCTTTAGCCATCTTATAAGGGATATATCCAACTCCACCTATAAGTGCATCACATATGGACTCTTCGCATGGATACATTTCATAAAATTTTTCGTCTTCAAGTGAGGCTACCATGGCTGGGCAAGCTGCTGTTTGAAGCCCTATAATCTTTATACCTGGCTTTATATGTTTTGCAGCTATACTTATGCCTGTAATTATTCCTCCCCCACCTATGGGAACTAGAATGGTATCTATATCAGGGTTTTCTTCTAATATCTCCATTGCAATAGTGCCTTGTCCTGCTATGACTACTTCATCTGAGCAAGGGTCTATAAATGTTCCACCACTTATTTCTATTCTCTCTAGACCTATTTCATGCGCTTCATCATAGTTTTTACCTATTTTTACTACTTGTGCGCCATAATATTCTATTTTTTCTACCTTGCTATCTGGTGTAGTTTCTGGAACATAAATAGTTGCTCTCAAGCCTCCAAGTAGATTGGATATATAACTTACCGCAGCTCCATGATTTCCAGAGGAAACAGCCACTACTCCTGCTTCTTTTTCTCCATGGGTGAGACTTGTTATTTTACTAGCTGCGCCTCTAACCTTAGCACATCTCAACTTCTGTTGGTTTTCTAGCTTTAAATATATATTTGTATTTGTATCTTTATCACTTAGATGTATTGACTTTTCTAGAGGAGTACGATAAATATATTTCTCTATTCTTTTCTTAGCTTCTTCTACATCTTTATAAGTAATCATTTTTTAGCATCTCCTTAAAATATTAAATGTGCAGCTAATACTATGATCGGTAATGTTATGAGTGTTCTCTCTATAAATATTATAAATAAATCTAGTGGTGATATATCAATATTTGAACCCAATATAACAGCGCCTGCTTCAGATAGGTAGACTAATTGTGTTACAGAAAGTGTAGCTACAATGAATCTAGTCATTTCGCTAGGGATAGTTGAACCTATAACTGAAGGTAAAAACATATCTGCAAACCCTACCATAATAGTTTTAGAAGCTTCCACTGCATATGGAACTTGTAATAGTTTTAAAATTGGAATAAAAGGCATTCCAAGCCAAGTAAATATAGGTGTAAATTCTGCTATTATAAGTGCTATAGTACCAAATGCCATTATAACCGGAAGAACTCCAAACCACATTTCTAGTACAGACATTGCTCCATTTTTTATAAAATCTAAAAGATTAAAGTTTGCTTTTGCTCTACCTATTGCAAGTTCTGTTCCCCATTCAACATTACTGTAACCGTCTGGAACATTTTCTCCAACATCTCTTTTTTCTCCTTCATAGTACTTATTGCTTTTTTTAGATAAAGGAGGGAGTTTTGGAACTATTATGGCTGCAACTACTCCACATACTATTATAGTTAAATAATAGGGGCCAAATAAATTTACCAATTCTACTTGTTTTAATACAACAAGTGAGAATGTAATGGAAACAGCTGAAAAGGTTGTGGCTATAACTGATGCTTCTTTACTTGTATAATATCCTTGCATATATTGTTTATTTGTTAAACTTACTCCTATGGTTCCATCTCCTATCCAAGATGCTACACAGTCTATGGAAGACCTTCCTGGTAGTCCAAAAAGAGGTCTCATAACAGGAGTAAGAAGTACTCCTACAAATTCCAATATTCCAAAATCTGTTAAAAATGGTAGAAGGAATCCTGCAAATAAAAATATGGAAAAAAGACCAAGTATAAGGTCGTGTAATATCAGCCCACCTGTGTTTTCTGACCAAATCCATTCTGGTCCTATTTCGAAATATACAAGTCCTGCCAATATAAAACCTATAAATCTTACAACTGTCCAAAAGGTAGTTACATCAAATAATTCTCTTAAAAAATCACTTTCTTTAATTAACTTTGGTTCTGCAACTTTATAAGTAACTGTTGCTAGAGCTGTAAATGCTATAAATCCAAATATAACGGTTGGAAGAACACCTTCCAATATCTCTGTAAATTTTGTTGCAAGTAATGCTACTGCGATAGTTGTTTCACCTTCATATTGAAAGGGAAACATCAACAATAATACTCCTATCACAGAGGGAATTATAAATTTTAAATAATCTAAGAATGAGTATTTCTTCTTAATAATCTTTGCCATAATGATCTTACCTCCAATTGTTTTCACTTTTGATCTTTGCCCATTTCTTCAAAGTCAAAAAAGCTCTGATTCCTAAGAAATAAATCTTAGGAACGAGAGCTTTAGCTGTCCGTGTTACCATCCTAAATTACTTGGCCTTCACAAGCACAAGTCGCTTTGGTATAAATATCTATATACCTATCACTATAACGGGTGAACCCGTTGTAGCCTTAATGGATTACATCTCGGTACAAAACTCAAAGGACCTATTCAGATTTAAATCTTTTGTTCTCTTTCACCAAAATAGAACTCGCTTTAAAAAGAATTTTAAATACTACTTGCCTTGTCCAAGTATTTAGTTTTTATTACTGACTATTATACACTGTTTCTAGCCATTTGTAAATACTTGTTATCTTTTTAGCACTTCACATTTACTAACTTAGTTTAGATATACCCAATTTTTCAAGAGATACTACTCAATTTTCAAATTTTGTAATAAGCTCGCTCTTTCTTACAAAATAGTAAGATTATAGTTGATAAAACAAAAATAATGCAATAAAACTAAAAAAGTAAAATAGGCCTAGGCCTATTTTACTTTTTTAGTTTTTCTTCTAATATTGTTTTGGTTAATTCTGGGTTTGCTCGGCCTTTAGTCTCTCTCATAACTCTACCTATTATAGCTTGAAGAGCCTTCTCTTTACCTGATTGATATTCTTTTACTGCCTTTTGGTTATCTAAAATTATTTTATCTATTAAAGTTTCCAAACTTTCCCTACTATTTATTTGTTCTAAGCCTTTTTCTTTTATTATTTCTTTAGCAGTTTTTTGCTTTTCATTCATTATCTTTATGATTTGTTTTGCGCTGTTGTTATTTATAGTTCCATCTTCTAAGAATCTTACCAGCTCTCCTAAATTTTCTGCCTTAATATTTATATTGAAATCATCTGGAGGTGAAAGACTGAATACCTCGCCTATTAGAATATTTGCTAAAGTTTTAGGCGACTTTACAAGTGCTACTATCTCTTCAAAGTAGTCCGCTACTTCTTTTGAACTTATAAGCTGTTCTGCATCATAGGCACTCAATCCATATTTTTCCATATACATAGATTTTCTTGTGTCAGGAAGCTCAGGAAGATTTTTTTCTATATCTTTTATTGTCTTTTCATCTATTACTATAGGCATAAGATCTGGATCTGGGAAATATCTATAGTCGTCTGCATCTTCTTTTTCTCTTTGAGAATAAGTAATTCTCTTATCGTCATCATATCCCCTAGTTTCTTGAACTATTATTTCATCGTTTTCAATCATCTTGATCTGTCTTTTTCTTTCATACTCTATAGCATGCATTATAGAGTTAAAAGAGTTTAAGTTCTTGATCTCTGCCCTTGTTCCAAACTCTTCTACACCTTTTTCTCTTATAGATAAGTTTACATCGCATCTAAAGGAACCTTCGTTCATCCTAGCATCTGATACATCTATATAGATCATTATATTTCTAAGCTTTTGCAAATAAGCCTTTACTTCTTGTTCACTTCTAAAGTCTGGTTCAGATACTATCTCTACTAAAGGCACCCCAGCCCTATTGTAGTCTATAAGTGTTCCAAGCTCTAGATCGTGAACTAGTTTTCCTGCGTCTTCCTCTATATGAATTCTTGTAATTCCTATTCTCTTTTGTCCCTCTTCTGTTTCTATATC
>CAZRHX010000025.1:0-3398 GCA_964599855.1 uncultured Tissierella sp.
AGTAATGATAAAGAAAAAGAAGGAAAAGCTAATGAAAAGACAAATGGCTATTTAAAAGATCTTACTTTACAAGATATAAAGACCTTTGTAGAAGAAGTTCCATTTTCCCATATAAATTTTTTATTGGAAGGTGTAAGACTAAACATGGATATTGCCAAAATTGGACTTGATGAAAAATCAGGACCAGGACTTGGAGCAGCTATGAATATACTTATGGAAGAAGGGGTGATACAAAAGGATGTCATCAACAGAGCAAGAGTTTTAACTTCAGCAGCTTGTGATGCAAGAATGGCTGGAATAAATATGCCGGTTATGAGTAGTGCAGGAAGTGGAAACCAAGGGATTACCGCTATTATTCCGCCAACAGTTATGTGTGAGCATATGGCTTGTTCAGATGAAAAGCTAGCTAGAAGTTTAGCTTTTAGTCACTTGACTACAGCCTATATAAAAATCTTTACAGGAAACTTGTCCCCAGTTTGTTCATGTGCTATAGCCGCAGGAATAGGAGCATCTGCTTCAATAGTATGGATGCTTGATGGTAACCTAGAACAGATAGGTTCAGCTATTAAAAACATGGTAGGAACGCTTACAGGAATGGTATGTGATGGAGCAAAAGGGGGATGTGCTTTTAAATTATCTACTGCGGCTTCAGAAGCTATTATTCAAGCAAAACTTGCCATGGCAGGTGTAGTGATAGGTGACTATGATGGTATAACTAATCCTAGTGCTGAGATGACCATTAAAAACTTAGGTAGATTTTGTAGTGAGGGTATGGAGTCCGCAGATGAAGAAATTATAAATATAATGTTAACTCATTAAAAGGAGAGTGGAAAGAATTGTCAAAGATTAGAGATAATTTAATAGTATTACTTATATTAGCAGTTATAGTTGGTATGGGTGTTGGATTAATAGCAAATGAAAGCATCATAGAAATTATTATGACTTTAAAACATATTATAGGTCAGTTTGTATTCTTTTGTGTTCCCTTGATAATAATAGGATTTATTACTCCTTCCATTACTGGTCTTAAATCATCAGCTAGTAAGATGCTTGGAAGTGTGCTTATAATAGCTTATCTTTCATCAGTAGGAGCAGCTTTGTTTTCAATGATTGCAGGATATATAATTATTCCTGGATTAAACATTGTTTCCAACCCTGCAGGACTTAAAGAGTTACCAGAGTTGATTTTACAACTTGATATACCACAAATCATGCCAGTTATGTCAGCTTTGGTATTTTCAGTTGTAATGGGGCTTAGTATTATATGGACTGGAGCCAAGACTATAGAAAGTATATTCATAGAGTTTAATAGCATTATGATGGCAGTTGTTAAAAAGATGATAATACCTATCTTGCCATTATTTATAGCTACAACTTTTGCAGGACTTGCCTATGAAGGTGGAATCACAAAACAACTTCCAGTTTTTATAAGCGTTATACTTATAGTGCTTGTAGGACATTTTATTTGGCTTGCATTACTTTATGGGATTGCCGGTTTGATCTCTAAAGAGAACCCAAAAGAAGTATTTAAGTATTATGGACCAGCCTATCTAACGGCTATAGGAACTATGTCTTCAGCTGCTACACTTCCGGTAGCTTTAGATTGTGCAAAGAAATCACCAGTTTTAGATAAAGAAATTGTAAATTTTAGTATTCCAATCTGTTCTACTATACATCTTTGTGGATCAGTTCTTACTGAAGTGTTTTTTGTAATGACAGTATCTCAAGTTCTTTATGGAAAACTTCCATCTGTGTTGAATATGATTACTTTTGTTGTGTTATTAGGTGTTTTCGCAATTGGTGCACCCGGAGTACCTGGAGGAACTGTAATGGCATCTCTTGGTTTAATAACTGGAGTATTAGGATTTGATGCTTCAGGGGTAGCTTTAATGCTTACTATATTTGCTCTTCAAGATAGCTTTGGAACGGCTTGTAATATAGTGGGAGATGGAGCTGTAACACTTATGTTAACAGGAATATATGGAAAAAATAAAACTAAAAAAGCATAAAAGGTATAAAAGCTATGGGTTCATGAATCTATAGCTTTTATGCTTTTTTTATATATAAAATTACACTTTATAACTAGGTTAATATCCTTTTAAATGTCTAAACTTGAACATTCGTAGGATATAGTATATAATTAATATAATGAAAACAAATATATTGTGGAGGCATGATTGTAATTGGACTTACTTTTTAAATTAAGTGTTATTATGTTTATAGGACTTGTCAGTGGACGAATTGCAAGTTATTTTAAATTACCAAATATTTCAGGGTATGTAATAGGAGGGCTCTTAATTGGACCTTCTTTTTTAAACATTATAAAGACTGGAGAAATTAATAGTATGGGACTACTAGATGAAATTGCACTTGGTGCAATTGCTTTTAGTATAGGAAATGAGTTTTTAATAGAAGATATGAAAAAAGTAGGAAAAGATATTATGACCATTACATTGTTTCAATTTATAAGCACGATGCTAATAGTGTTTTTTACAATGTTTGTAATATTTAAACAAGAACTCAGTTTTAGCTTAGTTATAGCGAGCATTGCAACAGCAACTGCACCAGCAGGTATTTTACTGGTCATTAGAGAATTAAAAGCTAAAGGACCATTGGTAAGTACAATTCTTCCTGTAGTTGCTATAGATGATGCACTTGGAATTATGCTATTTGGTATCTGTTTATCTATCGCAAAGCTTATGTCAGGTGTTGGAAATATATCTACATTAAGTCTTATATTTACACCGTTAATTGAAATAGGTGGATCTTTACTTTTAGGATTTATCTTAGGAGTTGCTTTAAGCTATTTTTCAACTCATAGCAGATCAGAGGATGTACTACTTTCAGTTGTAGCTGGTTTTATATTTGCAGGGGCAGGTCTTGCAAATGTATTTAAATTGTCACCATTACTTACATGTATGATGATGAGTGCGACACTTGTAAATGTTTTACCAAAATCTCAAAGAGTTTTTAATTTAGTATCACATATAACGCCACCTATTTATTTACTGTTTTTTACATTGGCCGGAGCTAGTTTAGATATAGGTGTATTATCAAGTGTTGGACTTTTAGGAGTTGCATATATAATAGCCAGGGGAATAGGAAAAATTTTAGGTTCTCGTTTAGGAGCAAAACGAGTGAAAGCAAGCAAGGAGATAGTAGATTATCTAGGTATGAGTCTATTGCCAATAGGAGGAATTTCAATAGGACTTGCAGCTATATCAAGAAATGAACTTCCGGGGATAGGATCTAAAATATCTACAGTTGTACTGTTCAGTGTACTTGTCTATGAAATAATAGGACCTATTTGTACTAAAATCGCAATCGAAAAATCTGGAGAAGCCAATAAAGCTATCCCAATCAAAAGAAATTAGAAAATAAAAAAGTTAGGGTCAAGC
>CAZRHX010000025.1:3408-4907 GCA_964599855.1 uncultured Tissierella sp.
ACAAAAAGGAGTGGAATTATGGATAGGAAAATAGGATTTATAGGATGCGGTAATATGGGGAAGGCTATGATAAAAGGTATACTAGATGCTAAGATAATAGATGAAAAAGATATAATTGTATCAGCAAACACTCCTCAAACTTTAGAAAGTATAGAAAAAGAATTTGGAATTATAACTACTTTAAAAAATAAAAAAGTTGCTAGAGAAGTAGATATATTGATTTTAGCTGTCAAACCTTATCTTTATGAAAAAGTATTAAAAGAAATAAAGGAAGATATAAAGGAAAAATCTATAGTTATATCTATTGGTGCAGGTATAAGTTTAGATTTTTTAAAGAAAAACTTAAAAGATGGGATCAAATTTATTAAAACTATGCCAAATACTCCGGCGCTTGTAGGAGAAGGTATGAGCGCTATAAGCCTTGGAGAGAATCTGATAGAAGAAGAAATAGAAGATGTACTTAAAATATTTAAAAGCTTTGGTAAGGTTGAAATAATAGATGAAAGTTTAATGGATGGCTTTACTGCTATATGTGGATCTTCTCCAGCCTACATATTTATCTTGATTGAAGCTATGGCAGATGCAGGGGTGAAGGAAGGCATACCAAGACAGATGGCATATAACATGTCAGCACAAGCAGTCTTAGGTTCTGCTAAGATGGTGTTAGAAACTGATAAGCATCCAGGTGAGTTAAAAGACAATGTATGTTCACCTGGAGGAACTACAATAGAATCAGTTATCAGTCTAGAGAAAACTGGATTTAGAGCTTCTATTATGGAAGCTGTAGAGATTTGTGCTAATAAAAGTAAGGCTATGAAAAAATAAATATTATAAATAAAAACAGAGATCTTTAAATAGTTTTGGAATGATTATAATTTTAATCATTTTGAATTTATTTGAGATCTTTTTTATTTCCTATACCTATTGACAATGTTGGCATGCTGGTGTACTATATAGTTAATACACAAATAAATTGATTGGAGGTAAAAAAATGGAATTTAAAGATAATTTACCCATATATATCCAAATCATGAATTATATTAAAAAAGAAATGATAATAGGTAAGATAAAAAAAGAAGAGAAACTTCCTTCAGTAAGAGAACTCTCTAGCACTTTGACAGTAAATCCAAATACCATTCAAAGAGCTTATACAGAACTTGAAAGAGAAGGTCTTGTTTTCACTCAAAGGGGAATGGGTACATTTGCAACTAGAGATATTGAAGTCTTAAAGTCCTTAAAAAATGATATGGCAAAAATTTTAGTAAATAATTTTTTACTAGAGATGAAATCACTGGGTTTTACTAGAGAAGAAATAAAAAAATCAATAGATAAAGTTGTAGAGGAGGATTAAAAATGGAAGATATAATACAAATCAAAGGAGTAACGAAAACTTACAGAAATAAAATAGCTTTAGACAATTTGAATTTAAACATAAAAAAAGGTGGCGTCATAGGAATTCTAGGACCCAATGGTAGTGGCAAGACAACTTTAATAAAGAT
>CAZRHX010000025.1:4917-13040 GCA_964599855.1 uncultured Tissierella sp.
GGTGAAGTTTTTATAGATGGAAGAGTACCAGGAGCTTATACTAAGTCTATAGTATCATATTTGCCAGATAGAAACTTTTTATATGATTGGATGGATATAAAAGATGCAATAGGCTTCTTCCAGGACTTCTACGAAGACTTTGATGAGAAAAAGGCAAATGAATTAATAGAGTTTATGGGATTAAATAGAGATATGAAGATAAAAGAACTCTCTAAAGGTATGCATGAAAAGTTAAACTTGAGCTTAGTTTTAGCTAGAAAAGCTAAAGTCTATATATTAGATGAGCCTATAGCAGGAGTAGATCCTGTAGCAAGAGATCAGATCCTAGATGCAATAGTTAAAAACTATGATGAAGAAAGCACCATGATTATAACAACACATTTAGTAAGAGACATGGAAAACTTATTTGATGATGTAGCTTTTTTAAGAGATGGTAAGATAGAATTAATAGGAAATGCAGAAACCTTAAGAGAAGAAAAAGAGATGCAAATAGACGATTTATATAAAGAAATTTTTAGCTAGGAGGGGAAAATAATGAAAAAATTTATGAAATATGAAATAAAAGGAACATATAAGTTTATATTTGGAATACTTTTAACAATTATATTAGCATCAAGTATGATTCAGTATAATATATTCAATGAAGTAAAGAACTTTGGAAACAATCAAATTGCTCCAAATAGTTTTCTTTGGTTTATGTTTATAATTTCAGTATTTGTTATATTTGGAGCCTTTATAACAGCATTTTTCTATATAATTAGTTCCTTTAGAAAGGAACTCTATGAAGATAGGGGTTATTTAACCTTTACTCTTCCTCTTACTGGAAATCAGATTCTAGGAAGCAAATTATTGGTAGCTATAATGTGGAGTATAGTTATAGGAATGGTTGCTTTTTTCTATAATTTATTACTGGGTACAATATTATTTAAAGGTGAATTAAGAGTAATCCTTGAAGAGTTTATAAAAATAGCTGATATAAGTCTTATTAGTTCAGTGTTCATAAGTATAATATCTTCCATGTTTACACTTATACTTATATACTTTGCAATATCATTGAGTAAAGTTAGCATAAAAAATAGAAAAATTGGTGGTATGTGGTTTATTATATTTTTAATATTAAGTGGAGTTATAAGCTTTTTAATTACTAAAATAGGAATAGCGATTCCATACTTTTTAGACTTAAACACTTTTAAAATTACTAGTTTAGATGCTTTTAACAGTATTAAAGATTCAGGCATGATGGAGTTTTCCCTAGAGATGGGAAGTCCTCCGATGATTGGAGGACTTTATCCTGGTCATATAAATATAGCGGAGTTTATAAGTCAAATATTATTTGCGATAGCTTTCTTTATAGGTACAGCATATCTGATAGAAGAAAAAATAGAATTGTAAGAAATAAAAGCTGTAAGTTTAATATTGAACTTATAGCTTTTATTTTATTGACACTGAGATAAAATTATTAGACAATAGAATTATAGATAAAAGGAGGCAGAGTATATGAAGTATAATTTTGATAAAAAAATAAATAGGAAAAATACAGATTCTATAAAGTGGAATAATTTAAAAGAAAATTATGGAAGTGAAGATCTTTTACCTATGTGGGTTGCAGATATGGACTTTGAGTCTCCCAAAGAAGTAATAGATGCTCTCAAAGAAAGGGTTGAACATGGAGTTTTTGGTTATCCTTATATAGGGGATGAAGTTTATAATTCTATAATAAACTGGGTGAGGAAAAGATATAATTGGCATATAAAAAAAGAATGGATCGTCTTTACTCCAGGTGTGATTGTAGGTTTAAATATAGCTATAAAAGAAATAGGAGAAGAAGGAGACAATGTATTAGTTCAAACGCCAGTTTATCCTCCGTTTTTTAGAGTGATAGAAAACCATAAGAGAGAACTAAGAGTAAACCCTATAAAATTTGATGGTGAAAAATTTCTAATAGATTTTGAAGATTTAGAAGAAAAAATAGATAACAGATCAAAGCTTATGATGCTCTGTAATCCTCACAACCCTGTGGGAAGAGCTTGGACAAGAGAAGAACTAAATCGTCTTGGAGAAATATGTATTAAAAACGATATAAAGATAATCTCAGATGAAATACACGCAGATCTAACCTTAGAAGGAGTAAAACATACCCCTATAGCTTCTATCTCAGAAGAACTTGCAAATAGAACTATAACTCTTTTATCGCCAAGTAAAACATTTAATATAGCTGGATTATTTACCTCAATAGCTATAGTTCCAAATAAGGAACTTAGAGAAACTTTTAAAAAATCTCTAGAAAAAATGGAAATAGGTCATGTTTCAATATTTGGAAGCCTAGCACTAGAAGCTGCTTATAGCGAGGGTGGAGAGTGGTTAAATGAAGCTCTTATATATATAGAAGACAATATAGATTTTGCTATAGAATATATACAAAAACACATTCCTCAAATAAAGGTATCAAAGCCCGATGCTACTTATTTATTGTGGCTTGATTTTAGAAGCCTAGGAAAGACAGCTGATGAGGTAAAGGAAGCTTTGTTAAATGTAGGCAAGATAATCTTAAATGACGGCAGACCATATGGACAAGGTGGAGAAGGATATTTCAGACTTAATATAGGATGTCCTAGGAGTAGAGTAGAAGATGGACTAAAAAGAATAAAAAAAGCTGTTGAGAGTTTAAAATAAAAATAAAAGATAGCCCCTTAAAGGACTATCTTTTATTTTCATCGTCTACCCATTCTTTAGCTTCTTCAACTGAATCCTTTGTTGGAATGGCTACCTTAGAATCTGACAACTTACATTCGGTTTTATAGTAGATGTCTGTTGCTGTATCTTCTCTTTTTGGACTCTTATACTCCTTATAAGTTCCATCTAGAGGTACATCTTTTGCTTCAAAAGGACTATCATCGTATTTTTCTTCATCAGGAATACAAGTCTCATCAACTTTATCATTATTTAAATTTTCATTTTTATTTTCTTTATTATCCATTTTAATACCTCCCTTTATGATTGCTATTATTACATATACCCATTAATAAAAAGATAATGCATAATGTTTAAGAATAATTAAGTTATTTAATATAAGCCTTAAATATAAGGTTAAGAATATATTTTATAGGGTAAAAAAAGTATATTAAAAGGAGATGAAAGTGATGAGTGGAAAAGTTCTGATTTACGGAGGAAGTGGGGCGGTAGGATCTGGAGTAGCTAGAATATTAAAGGAGAAAGGATATGAACTACATTTAGTGGGTTCTGATAAAGAAAAGTTAGGAAAAGTAGCAGATGAGCTAGGTGCTAGTATGACTGTAGCAGATGTAAATGATTCATTATCTTTTAACAAGGTCAGTAAAGAAGCTGGTAAAGAACTAGCTGGGTTAGTATATGCTGTTGGAACTATAAATCTTAAATCCATTAGAAGACTAGAAGAAGCAGATTTTTTAAATGACTTTAAGATAAATGCTATGGGCGCAGCCCTTGCAGTTAAAAATTCTATGACTGCTCTAAAAAAAGGTAAAGGCTCAGTAGTACTTTACTCAAGTGTAGCAGTAGGCCAAGGCCTTTCTATGCATGCTTCGCTTAGTATGTGCAAAGGTGCGGTAGAGGGACTTGTAAGATCTCTTTCAGCAGAACTTGCTCCTAGTATAAGGGTAAACGGCATAGCACCATCACTTCTTGGAGACAGTACACTCTCTTCAGCTATATTAAAAGATGAAAAATCAATTGAAAACATGGCTGCTACTCATGCTTTAAAAAGATTGGGAAGAGCTGATGATATAGCTAAAATTAGTGCCTTTTTAATTTCTGATGATTCAAGCTGGATAACAGGTCAGATTATAGGAGTAGATGGTGGTAGATCTGTTATTCAAGTTTAATAGGAGTAGTTGGTGTTAGATCTGTTATTCAAGTTTAATAGGAGGAATTTAAATGAAAAAAGATTATGATGAACCCAAATATATAGATATAAAAAGAGAAGATAAATCAGACAGAAAAAAGGCTATAGAACGTATAAAAAAACTTTGCCAGGAACAATTATTTGGAGTTCTTGCGACTCAAGGTCAGAGAGAATGTTACAATAGTTTAATAAGCTTTGAAACAAGCGAAGATTTATCTAAAATAGTATTTGCAACTCCGATTGCTACTAAGAAATTTGACTTTATAAAACAGAATGATAGTGTTTCAATATTGATAGATAATAGATCTTCTAATCCTGAAAGTATAAATGATATAGCAGCAGTAACAGCTATGGGTAAGGTAAAGATATTAAAAGAAAAAGAAGAAACAAATAAATGGTCTCATGCTTTAGTAGACAAGCACAATTATTTAGAAAGTTTTATAAAAGCACCGACTACTGCAATAATTCTTATGGAGATAGATAAGTACTATTATGTAAGTAGCTTCCAAGAAGTAGTAGAGTGGGATCCAGTTAAAAATTTATAAAAAGGAGAATCGTCTTGGTCGATAAAAACTTATTAAAAGATTTAGAATTTATAGTAGAATTAGATAAAATGAAAACTATATTGAGACAAACTAGCATCATAGGAGAAGAGAGAAGAGAAGATGACGCACAGCATTCTTGGCATATATCTATTATGGCTATGATTCTTTCTGAATACAGTAATAAAGAGATAGACGTTTTTAAAACTATAAAAATGCTATTGGTTCATGATTTAGTAGAACTTCATGCAGGAGATACATTTTGTTTTGATAAAGAAGCAAACATAGGAAAAAGAGAAAGAGAAGAAAAGGCGATAGAAGATATATCTAAGAGACTCAGCAATGGAAAAGGTTTAATTATAAAAAAACTTTGGATTGAATTTGAAGAGATGGAAACAGATGAAGCAATATTTGCAGCATCTATGGATAGACTCCAACCAATGCTAAATAATTATAATAACGATGGAGGAACTTGGAAGAAATTCAATGTATCTAAAAAAGATATATTAAAGAGAATAGAGCCGGTAAAATATTCTTCTGATAAGATTTGGAATTTTGCAAAGTTTATGATAGAAGACGCTCATGATAAAGGATTGATAACTAAAGGATAGAAATAAATTTCAGAATTATTAGTTGAAAAATATTTTTACCTTGAAAATTTTAAGGCTCTTATATTATAGATCTAAAAGATAAAAGAACTTATTATTTTAGTAAGATAATGAGTTTTTTTATTTTTTAAAAAGATTTACAATTTAAACTAGAACTAAAATTAGTAATATTCAGAAGGATTAAATTTGTAATTTGAATAAGTATATTATATAATGGATAATAGGTAATAGAACGTTTAAAAAAATATACAGAAATTAGAGAGGAATGGACACATGATTGTATATGAAAATGTAAGTAAAAAATACGGTGATTTAACAGTCGTAGATGATATAAGCTTGAAAATTAATGAGGGTGAATTTGTTGTATTGATAGGTCCTTCAGGTTGTGGTAAAACTACTACCCTAAAAATGATAAACAAACTTATTAAGATGAATTCAGGAGCCATATATGTTGAAGGTGAAAATATAAATGATATTGACACAGTTCAATTAAGAAGAAAAATTGGCTATGTTATACAGCAGATTGGTTTATTTCCAAATATGACTATAGCAGAAAACATAGTAATTGTTCCAAAGCTTCTAAAATGGAGTAAAGAAAAATGTGATCAAAGAGTTAGGGAACTTCTAAAACTAGTAGATATGTCCTATGAAGAAAATGCTCATAAATATCCAAATGAATTAAGTGGTGGACAGCAACAGAGAATAGGTGTATTAAGAGCTCTTGCAGCAGAACCACCAATAATTTTAATGGATGAGCCATTTGGAGCATTAGATCCAATAACTAGAGATAATCTACAAGATGAATTGAAAATATTACAAAAAAAATTGAAAAAAACTATTATATTTGTAACTCATGACATGGGAGAAGCAGTTAAAATGGCAGATAAAATTGTATTTATGTCAAAAGGTAAAATCCTTCAAGTAGATTCTCCAGAAGAAATACTTCGTAATCCTGCAAATGCAACTATAAATGATTTTATGGGAAGATTATCTAATTCAAAAGATCGTGATGATTTAACTTGTGCTGATGTAATGAAGAAAAGAGTATTTGTAATAGATGATAATAAAAAAATCCTTGAAAGTATTCAGCTTATGAAACAAAGAGAGTTAAACACGGCAATTGTAGTAGATGAGAATGATAAATATAAAGGTGTAATTACAAGTGATAAAATAAATACCCATGGTAAGCCTGGCCAAGGAGTTTCAGAATTACTTGATACAGACTTTCCAACTGCACTGAAAGAATCAAAAGCTAAAGATGCCCTGGATAAACTGCACAGAAGAGATGCGGACTTTGTTATTGTTCTAAATAAAGATGAAACAGTAGCCGGAATAATTACTAAGACAAGCATGACAAATGCTTTAGCTAGTGTAGTTTGGGGTGAAGATAATTGAATATCATAGAATTCTTTAATATTTATGGGGAAAAATTATTTATTGCCATATTAGTTCATTTAAAATATGTTTTTATTTCAGTGAGTATAGGTTTTGTAGTTGCCTTGATACTCGGAATACTACTATCTAGGGCGCCTGGTATTTCTAATATAGTAATTCCTATCTTAGGTATATTTCAAACTATACCTGGTTTAGTATTTATAGGAGTATTGTTTATATATTTAGGGATACGTGACGCAACGGTAGTAATAGCATTGTCCATATATTCTCTATTTCCAATTCTTAAAAACACCTATACAGGTCTCTTAAATGTAGATGAAAGTTTGAAGGAAGCCGCTCGTGGATGTGGTATGACTAAGTTTCAAATTCTCTACAAAGTTGAACTTCCTTTAGCTATGAAATCAATAATCAGTGGTTTAAGAATGTCTACAATTTTTACAGTCAGCTGGGCAGTTCTTGCTGCTATGATAGGTCTAGGAGGTCTTGGAGAATTTATCTATAGAGGAATCGAGACAAATAATACAGTTCTTATCGTAGGTGGGGCTATCCCATCAGCTATAATAGCAATACTACTTGGATTATTAATTGATTTTGTAGAAAATATGATTACTCCTCGTGGTTTGAAGGAGGTACAATAATATGGAAATGAAATTTGTTTGGGAACATTTATATTTAGTTAGTATGGCTAGCATATTTACCATTATTTTTGGTTTAGCATTGGGTATCATTGCCTATCTATATAAACCTTTATCAGCTCTAGTCCTATGGACTGTAGATATATTTCAAACTATACCAATATTAGCTCTTTTAGGTGTAATTATGCTTATATTTGGAGCATCCAGTACAACGGTAATAATAGGAATCGTGATCTATTCACTTCTTCCTATAGTTAGAAACACCTATATAGGATTAAACAATATAAACCCTGCTATAAAAGAGGCTGCTAAAGGTATGGGTATGACGAGAGTACAAAGACTATTGTATGTAGAACTTCAATTAGCTTTCCCTATGATATTTACAGGTATAAGAATAGCTATAGTGACATCTATTGGAACTGCTGTATTTGGAGCTGTTGTAGGTGGTGGTGGCTTAGGGTCTACTATAAATAGAGCAATCTTGGTTCAGGATATGTCTACATTAATTCAGGCTACATTAATATTGATGGGAATGGCTATGATATTTGATTTTGGAATGGCATATATTGAAAAAAGATTAAAAAGCAATATAAAAACTAATTAAAATAAGGAGAGATACAATGTTTAAGTTAAAAAGAAATATATCATTGAGTATAATATTAGTTTTATTGGCTGGTGTTTTAGCAGCTTGTGGTTCAACTTCTAATGAGGAAGAAATTGTTTTATTAGAAGGACAATTTGCTGAAATAAATATAATAATGCATGCATTAGGTGATGTGATTGAAGAGAAGACAGATTTAAAAGTAAAATATCATGATTCAATGAATACAGTAGCAGCTTCAGAAGCTATGATAGCAGAAGAAGTAGATGTTTATGTGAGTTATGACGGAACACTCCTGACTACCATCTTAGGTCATGATCCAAGTGACGTGCCAGAAGGAGAAAATCTTTTTGACTATACAAAAAAAATAGGTGTTGAAGAAAAAGGACTTACTTTGACAGAGAAATTTGGATTTGAAAATACTTATGGACTTGCAGTAAAAGAAGACTATGCAGAAAAGAA
>CAZRHX010000026.1:0-1187 GCA_964599855.1 uncultured Tissierella sp.
CAAGTATCGTGCCAACTTTACAAATGGCTATTTTAAGCCAAAGGGATAGATATATGTATATATATACTGTTACAAAAAGACAACAGCAAATGCTAATGAATCCTTGAACAAGAGTGGATGCAAGGCTTGACAACTTGCAACACTATAACAACAAGATGCAAGAATGCAACAATTTCTATTTAACTTAAATCTTACAAATAATTTAAGTTAAATAAATAAAAAATAATCATATAAAAAACAGGCCGATTTAATAAAAATTAAACCAGCCTGTTTTTTTATAAAGTAAGACAAAACCCTTTTTTGAATAAAACAATCATGCAAAAGCAATTTTAAGATCAATATTAAATTCTAAGTGGTTCCGACTTACCTCTTAAATAAATTATACTTTAGATGCCAATATAATTCAAGCACTATTTTAAATAAAACCTTACTATATTATTAGATGTTTGACTTTATGTTAATTCTAAATAGCTATTGCTACTCTATAGTGTAGCATTGAAACTGACAATGAGCACTATATCATCTATTTGCTCTTTAGGGAGTACTTTAAAATTATTGTCACTATTTCTTCTAATTTTTATATTCCATAATCCTCTTCCTTCAGAAGGAGACGGAATTTCATAAATTTTAAATGGAACATCGTTCAAAGTATTATCTTTAGGAATTTCAAATTTTTCAGGAGTGCTTTGACCTGGTAATTGAACTTCCATCCAATAGTTGTCTTCTTCTTTACTACTTACCAATACTCTCAATTCAGTAATTTCCAGGTTTTTCATTTTCTGACTATAAAAAGGATATCTATTAGAATTCATTTCTATTTCCAATTTCTGATCTGTATTAGGATCCTCGTGTAATTTAAAGATTTTCCATGCTTCTGGGAAATCTTCTTTTAAACTAAATAACTGTATGCCATTATCCGGTAGAATGCTTTCAACATATTCTTGAGCAGCATTTTCAAGATTTCCACCACCATTTCTAGCTGTATATTGAACATGCATTACAATGTCTGAAATTGAATCAAAGTCAAATTGATTATTTGCTTGAGGCATTTTAATTCCCCAAGTACTTATTACTCCTGAACCTTCAAAAGGTAAAAATCTATCATCAGAGTAATTTAATTCAAATAAGCCTGAATCATTCTGTCCGTGACTAGTGGCTATAGACTTAATAGTACCATATTCACTATT
>CAZRHX010000026.1:1197-13014 GCA_964599855.1 uncultured Tissierella sp.
ACAATATCCATCACCTGTTGGTCATCTACTCTTTTTGCATCACTCATTTCATAAGACGAGCTAACTATATTGCTAATACGAACTCTGCTATTATGCAATGATAGTGTACAATGAACCCCTGTATAGATATCTTTTTTACAAGGAATAGTAATAGATACTGATTTTATTCTCCTCATATAGTGACCTGGATAATCCATATCAAATATCCATTCAGGTAACTCTAATACACATTCACCCCTTGTTTTAAGTTCTATCAGAGCCCATGGTGCAATTTCCGCTAAGGAAATGTGCTTATTTAATTCCATTTCTCGTTTATTTTGATCATAGTATGCTGTTTCCAATTGATAGAGATTTTGTAATAGCTTATCTCCAGACATAAGCCCTTTTCTCAGACTATCCCAATGACCATATTGGATATAAGATGACTCCATCAGTCCAAGTTCATATTGAAAGCTTTTTTCTGCACGTTTGGACATATCATATGCCAACTGATAAGCGTTAAAATATATTGAGGAAATCTGACTTAACATCCAATTATATAGCTCTTGATTAGTATACTTGTTTTTAAAGTATTCACTTTCAGTCTTTAGATTGTCTATGTTTAGTTCCTGATTTTCCTTTTCTTTTTCACAGATTGAAAGCTTAATCTGTACGGCTTTAATACTGCTTTCTATTTGTTTTTTTTCTATTTCTCTAAGTTCCTTATCTAATTTGTTTTTTTCCTTATCTTTCTCTTTTTTGCCCTGACTTGCTGCTAAATCACCAGCACTTTTTAGATACTCAGATAATTTACTAGCTGATTTTGAAACAGCCTCCATACTAAGACCTTTCCCTTGTCCACCTTGTTGTGCAGTTGCTCTTGGACTTCCTCCTACCCCTTCTCCTCCTACTTCAAATTGTGGTATCATATGCACTAAAGCAACAATCTTTTCTATACCTATAATAGTGTATTTAATGGCGTTGGAAGATATATGAAGATAAGAAGCTAATTCTTCCCACACATTTGCTTCCATATTATGAAATTTAATTTTCTTTTGAACTGCATCTAAACTTTCATTTAATCCTACAATGGACTCTTTTGTTTCTTCAATTTGAAGCTTTTTAATTTCATTTATAGCATTGAGCAAAGATTCTTCATGTGTATAACGCAATACCTCTAAGCCTTGTGCATCTTTTGTCTCTAAAACGCTTTGGAGTCTTTCACCAAGATTTTTTACTTCTTTACAAAATTTTACTGCAGCTTGATATAGAATCTTAAACCTGTAATTTGGACTAGGTAAAGAAAAGTCAGCTAAACTCGCAAATGAGCTAATTCCACTAGATGCTGCCTTGACCAATTGAGAAGGATCAATAGGTGGTTGGAATAGAGAAAGTGTTCTTTTAATCCCTTCAATATTCATACAATTTCTTATTTTATACAATCTATCATCCACTAAGTCCCAATATCCAAGCAATTTGTCATTACAAGGAATGCTAAAATAATTTATCTCAAGTTTTGGTAAAGGTTCATTTATTGTGTACCCTTTCACAACTCTTTTTCTAGTGGTTATTAAATTCTCTGCAGCTATTTCTACTTTATCATTGCCCATAATATCTATTGAATCATCTTCATTAAGTTCTCTAAATGTCTTATCATTTCTTTTTATTCCAGGTATTTTTTCAGGTCTTTCTCCTAAAAGTTCCTTGCATAACATATATATCAAAGAGGCTTCATTTATTGACTCCATTGAATCCTGACGATAAAGTTGGTCTGCCCATGCAATGAGATTATCAATATACTTCATAACAACATTACGCTGATAGGCAACTGGTCTATATCTTGCAATCAAATGCGGTTTAAATGGATTGTTTTTCCAAGCACTGACTTGGTCTTTATACCCATCAATTTTATTAATTAAATCTTTAATACGTTGAAGCCTATAATCTTTATCGGTCATTTCATAAAATGGTTTAGTAAGCCAATATCTTTGTGGTGTAGGCAGATCTTCTATATTTGTTGGATCGAAAATATAGTGATACCATCTCATAGCTTCTTCAAAACGTTGATTTTGACTTAATCTAGCTGCAATCAACATAGGAACATGGAAAAACATTTCCCAATTGTATATAGAATATGCACCGCTAAATGTAAAATCCACAATTTCTTTTTTTGCAGTTTCATCAGCTTCTCCAGGGAACTTGGGTTCATAAAATTTATCAAAATCAAATTCCTGGTAATTCAATGTCTTAGGATTTATCTGAATCTGTCTGGTCAATAGACCATCAAGTCCGGATCTATTCAATTCACGAATAAACAGAGGAGTGTATGGATGATAAAGTGGGTAAAATCCGAATCTAAATTTCTCTGTTTTAATAGTATATTGTGTTCCTGGTAAAATAAATGATCTTTCCTTAATTTCTGGTTTTACCAAAAAAGATCTAGCATTATCTTGATAGATAAAAGCTGTATCTCCATATCTTTGGTATGGTATAATAGCTCGAAACGGCTTCTTTGCACTATTTAACAATGTCACAGATTTATCTCCAGACTGAATTATATTTAATTTATTTGGATTGATTGAATCATGCTTATTATTATTTAATGCATTAAATTCATAATGCATCCCATATGGTAATTTTAATTGATTGGCAATTTCAAAATATCCCATTTTTTCAATTGCTTCTCCATCTCGACCAAAATTTTCATTTACATATTCATAAGATGAGGATAACACAACATATTTTTTCTTATCTATAATCTTCGTCTTTCCATAATCTCCTAGCATGCCCTTTAATTTAACCTTAACAACCTCTCCATCAAATATAAAAGAGGACGAGTGCCATGGTAAATATTCTTCATTAAAAGGAGAACGTGTCTTTTCAACCTTTTTATTTTTATATTGATCAAAAAACATACCTTCATTAAACTCTTTAGAAGTTGATATAAACAAATCAATCCATAGAGTATTATCAGCCGGTTTATATCTTGGTTTAACATGATATGAGGATTTCGGCCTTTCCCATGGATGGATAATTTTTTCTGTCGATATAAATCTTGTTGACCACCCATCATGCCTTTTAATTGTCCAAGTTAATTGAATTTCTAAAAACATTGCTGGTTCAGGATTTTCAGTTGGTGGAACACTCAAAGATCCATCATTATTTGAATTTACCTCTAAACCTGGATTTTTTTCGATTTTAATTGGTTTTTCTGAAAAACTCAACCAAAACAGGTGAAGCTTACGATTATAAATAACTGGTATAACATTATCGCTAGATATATCCACATTGATTTTGTCCCACGGAGTCCATTTATTAAGATTAATATCGAAAGTTCTATAATAATATGTGTATGGAATTGAATTCGTTCTTCCAATTATATATAATAAATCTGATGATTCTTCTCTGGCATTATAAACACTTACTATTGTCAATCTAGCAACTTCATCAACCTTTTCTAGGTAGTTAAGATATGCTCTTTCAACATTTTCATGAGTAATATCTGCCTGAAGAATATCATTTTCAAGCTCTTTGAAAATTGGAGATTTATCATCACGCAAATCAGGCTCAATCCAGTTTTCAGGATAGAGAAACACCTTGCGATTTGCTTCCCATATACGATAGTTCTTCATCCATTTCCATTGTGACCAACTATTGTTCATATCCGGATCTTCTAACGGTACTTTTACATAATAGTTTTCTCTATTTAAAAAACATCTTTGGATGAAAAACTGAACTGAACTTATTGCCTGCTTAATACGTGAAGTTTGCTGACAAGAGTTCATTTCTACATCTATAAGAAAATGATTGCATAAATCATTTTCATTAGTCCAATATTTAGGATTTGGAATATCTTCAATTAAAACTTCTTCTCTTCTCAGTGAATTCTCAATCAAATAGGCCGTTAAAGCACTTCTTTTCTTTTCTCGCAGTTTATCTTGAATAGGCTTTAATTTTTCTAACCACTCAGCTATTTCATATTTTGATTTAGCAAACAATTTAATTTCTCTAGCAATCTCTTGATCTAATTCTTCATTTCTTATAGCCCAATGGGAAATTTTCTTTCCTTCTACTTTGATTTTCTCCATAATTTTAAAACATTCCCATAATTTATAATAGGTACTCAAATTAATATAATCCAAATTTCCATTTTGATGTTTTAAACCGAGAACTTCATGAACTTCTTTGATCTCCTCTTCTTGCCATCCTGTAAGGCTAGATAATTTACTGAATATATGGTCCAATAAAGTTTCCTCTCTGCTAGCTAGGTGTAAAATCTCATAGAATAAATAGTCTCCTTTTTCAGAGAAATGCTGTTTAAATTGTATCAGTTTCAACATGTTTAACCATAGTTTGAAATAAGATTCATTTACATTGTTTGATACATTTAGATCGTTAAAACACAATGTGTTTACCTTATCACAATTATTAATAAACCATTCTACTTCTATATAATCTAAATTAAATCCATTGACAAGCATTGAAGCTTTTTTAAGCAATTTATAGCTTTCAAATATTTCAGCAAAATTTGTTGAATTTATTTCAAATGAAAATTCATCTTCTAAATCAATTTGTACCAGACTTTCATTTTTTATGACCTGACGTAAATTAATACCTTTATTTGGAAGTTCTAAATTATCTAGTAATATTTCTGCACTTTCAAATGTTATGTCAAAATCATTTGCAATTCTATTGCTAATAGAATTCTCATTCAAATATGGATAAAGAAAACCCAGAACAAAATTATAACGTTCTAATATTTCACTTTCTCTTTGACTATTTGAGTTATCCAAGAAATCTTCTTTAGTTAAAATCATTTGTGGATTTTCAACCTTTGGAATACAGATCTCAAAATACTCTTCAATAAATTCTAGTCTAGATGATTCACTATCTTCCCATTTTCCTTCGATAAGATCTAAAGCTTTAACAAGTGTCTCATTTGATACAAACACCGACACTTTCCTCAGATACCTATCTGTTCTATCTCTTACAAGCTCATTAGGATTATGGATATCTGACTTAAGTTCAAATAAATCTGATCTCAATCTTTCAATTTGTCTAGTTATATTTTCTTCACCATATCCTGTAAAAATCTCATTATCTACTCCAAGAATATAAACTAATTCTTTTAAAGTAAATCCTGATCTTTTAATATCCTTATGATAAATTATCAAGTTCAAAACTTCATCCAAGGAAGAAAACGGATCTGACAATCCGCTTACTTCCATCAATAGTAAAAGTTCTTCTGCTTTTAGCCTCAGCTTTCTCCCTAGTAGTAGATAACGATAAATCAATGAAAGTGATTCCAAAGTTAATAGACCATCAGTCTTTGATTTCAATAAATCAAAATCATCTTCTCCTATTGCCAAACAAGATGTAATCTTTGCTTTATAATCCTCAAGAGCCCCAGATGCTGAAGATATATCTAAGCTAGAGTCTGAATCACTTCCAAATGTTGGATTTAAAAATATTCGGTCATACAATGGTTTTATTTTGTCCAAGTTGAAATCAGTTCTAGCTTCTATATTTATGTCACCAAAAAAAGCTAATCCTTCTTCAACGCTCACATGAATTTCATCTTGCAAATCCTTAAATCGCCTTAGTAGTGTCAAACATTCTTGATTGATAGCATCATCATAAATTGTTTCATCCCTCATGTTTTTATTTCTTATGAGTAAATCAAGCTCCCATATTTCCCAACCTGTATGTCTCCATAATCTTATAAAGCGATGCATCCTATCAAATTTTGACACATCTAAATTGTTTACCTTTTGTTTGGAAACATCACTTTCATCTATACTTCTTAAAATCACACTTTTATTATCAGGTGGATTTACATATTTAACTTGAAGTAATTCCATAAGTTCTTGGTAGGATATCTTAGCTTTTTCACACAGTGAAGTTACGGATATTTTATCTTGACTAGTATCTAAATCCCAATATTCATTTTGTTTGATGGTATTGGATTCAGATTCTAAAGGTAAAATCAGCTTCAGTTCATTTGTCGAAATACCAAAATATTCTGCAGCGATTTCAACTTCTTGATCTATTAGCTCATTTGAACTATCATTTTTTCGAAACGTCTCCATTAGTTTATATCTTTCAATTCCCAAATGTGACAGATACATTCGAGCTTCTTCTTGCCATAGATTAAAGTTTTCAATAATAGGATATTTAGCTTTTTTCAATAGCTCATAAGCTTCTATTCTTGTGTGCTCAGGCATTGCTCTCAGTTCATCTATTGTCAATGTAGACTGATGATTAAAATCTGTATTCTCAGGTGGAATAGCATTTTCTAATATCTCGTTTATTAAGTCAATATAAGGAATCTCTTTGCTAGTGTTTTCACAGTTCAATAAAATATTACCAATGTCTGGACGACGATCAAACAATATATCCTGAACATTCTTCTTGTCTTCTACAGCTTCCTTTTCTCCTAGAAATCTCAATAAATCAGTTAAATATGCAGCTGGCCCATATAAGGAGCTACAGTGTTCACTATAGATATAATCTGTGGACCCAAACAACATCTCTATGTTTGGTATATCTTTTTTGAACTCTTCAATTTCTTGAGAAGAATATACTATATCTGCTACTGCAGCTGGATTAACAAATTGTAATTCTCTACGAAAGTTTGTTATTAAAGCAAGTGTGTCTGCATATTTTTCTTCAGCTACACTATATATCTTTCTGGCATCAATTTTATCTATATTTCTAGCTGCTAATCGCTTTATCAGTCTCTCCTCACCCAAAGAATAAATTTGTAGAGAATTATATAGTTTTTCACCAATCAAAGCTGTTCCAATTTTTGCTTTTGGTGTAATTCTATGGATACGTTGCAAAACTTTTAATTCATTGATACTATTATCTGATAAAACTTGTGAGTTCTTGCTGGCATACTTGTCAATATTATCCCCATACAAGTTGAAATCAGAATGTGCATCTATGAATTTAGAAATCTCTGGCAGATGAGATAGTTTAGTATCTATATTTCGATCAACATTGGCAATCAGAGATATATCTGGGTACATTCTTTCAATTTGTTCTTCTATAAACAAGGCATAAGTTTCCACATCTTGTATATCTTCAGGAATAGTTCCTACATTATCTGATATAAATTTTGTCCAATCTCTATGTTCAATTTTAGCTAGATCACGTACATAATTTATTTGTCGATTTTCAGAATCTCCAAGCATATTCTTTAGACTTTTCATCATAGGAATATAGTTAGATGTAGCAAGCCCTAAATCAAAAACCTCTTTCATATCCTCAATTGAATTATCGTCTAGTTTTGCTGTCACTTGCAACTCTCTCCAGAAATCATAGTTGATACCTTGGGCTCTTATAAAAGCTTGTCCCACCTCTTTTGATTTGTTTTCTACTGCTTGGTTGTTGGTTATATCTAATAATTCTTGAAGATTTGCTTCTCCCACTAAGATTGGTTTTGTTAACACAAATTCATTTTGAACTTCTTTAAGCCTATTTAATATCTTATCAAAGTTAAATTTCAACTCTCTAGATACATAATTAAGCTTTATTGCATTTCCAAGAACTTCATGTTGGATTTCACTATCTAAGAAAATTATCCCCATAACTAAATTGTCAGTTTTATCTCTTATCCATTCCTGCCATTGATAAGGCTCATCTGGAAATAGTGTTTTTGTAATTTCTGGTAAAACATTTTGAGATAAGAAGGCATAGAAAAGCTGAGGAGTTAATTCCGGGAAATTAATTTCCTTTGCAATCCTATAGGAAAGCAATAGATACATAATCCTACTCGGAGAGATACTCGTCTCCTTTGAGAGAAATTGTATATCTTTTCTTTTATCACTTTCTTCAAGATTAATAATATTAATTTTTGCATTATTGATGATTGGCAATATCGTTTTCTCTAATAATTCGTATTCCGATATTCCAAGATATTTGTCATCTCCCTCAGTATAATTTGCCCACAAGATTTTTTTTACATTAGGGTAACTCTTGTCCAGAAGTTCTCGTTCACCTAATATCATTTTTACATTGAGAGATAGTAATGATTTATATGGATCAATTGGTGGCATAATCTTAATATTATAAAAGCCATTATCAAATGTTTGAGTTTCCCCCAAAAAAACTTGTTTCCCGCCCAATTCATTCATATAGACCCTTACCTTAACACCTTTAATTCCCTTCCAAAGAATATCACGAACCCTTCCCCTAACTCTTATTTTATTATCAACCATCAAATCAGGATTTACATCGAGCAATGCTTTGTTTAATGCAGCGGCAGTAGCTTTATTGACCTCTCCAGTTATTGGTAACTTAGCTTTATTTTGAAAAGCTTCAATTGCTTTTTTTGTAGTATTACCATATTTTTGTGCTTGATATTCTTCTTGATAGACCTTGTATCCCAAAGAATTCAATCCTTTTTGAAGATTTGCCACTTGTTCATTGGACATATTTATAGTCAGTTTATTTACTACTCTTTTGGAATCTTTAGGATTTATATTTTTCATTAGCTTTTTTGCTTGCGGTTTTCTTGATGTTACACTATCTATAACTGATTTTAGTTTCTTCTCTGTTTCAATATCAATTTTACCTGTTTCAGTTAATTTGTATCTCTTTTGAAAGCTCTTAATTGCTTGTGAACTTGTACTTCCTAGAATATTATTGTCTAATTCTTCCTTTGAAAGATCAGACTTAATATATCCTTTTTTATTTAGGATATTTAAATTCTTATGAAGTCTATTTATGTTGTTTTTTTCAGAATATTTCTTTATAATAAAAGCTTGGTTAATTTTTTTAATTACCTTTTCTGATAATTGATCCTTTTCCATAATTTCAATATTTGAAGTTACTCTTTTTATAGCATCTTTGGTATAGATACCAAAGATGCCTGCCTCTTTTTCATTTCTATAGACCTTTTCCTCTTCCAAATAACTTAAAATATCATTAAGGTTTTTAATACTTCTTCTGTTTTTAGGATTAAATTCTGTACTTATCAAGTCCATTTATATTCCCCCTTATTAAAGGTTACCAATTTCTTCTTTTGAATTATTTATATCCTATTACCACTCCAAAAAAAGCATCTTCAAATCTACCTTCACTTAATGATACAGGAACAATTCTGCCCCAGGTGTAGCTATCAAAGGAAATGTGACCACTATCATGAATAAATGGATTACCATTATCGATATGAAGTTTCCCTGCATAGGATATCCAATGACTCATATAGTATATAAAAGGTGTTGGATTTCCAACCATAGAAGAATGTACCATCATAAATGCAACTCCCCCATCTCTATAGGCTCTTGCTACTTCTCTCATTGCATCAAATTCTCCCCAAGCAAGTGTAGATATATAATCTACTCGATCATAAAATAAAATCTCTTTAGTCCACTCCTGTAAATTCCAAGGAGTAGAGGAACTTGCAAGTCCATCATCGGATGCATCGACATCTAAAAGTAAATTGGAAGCTTCTACCAATGTTGCTTGCATCATCCAATTTGCAGGTGTAACATTATTTTTTACTTTACTATTTCTAAGTGTACTAGATGCACTATAGTTTTTCTTTCTTCCATTTATAGTACCTGTTTCATAACACTTTCTACACATTTCAACAAATCTTTTAGGAGATGATTTAGCTAGTTCGTATAATATAGCAGCAGGTCCACACAAAGGTGCAGCTCCTTGATTAATCCTTAAAGGATCAATAACTATACTTTTTATATCTCGAATCAAATCAGCCTTATTGATTTTCGGCCAAACCCCTCTAGCTGTAGATCTTGAGAATTCATTGATTAAATCACTTACTGCTGGTTCGAATACTTGCTGTGCAGTTTCAACTTTATATATTAAAGTATAATCACTATCATCCAATTTAAATCTTTTCATTCCACGAGATGCCAAATTGGTATTGATAACCACATGACCTAATAAATCATCAGGGTCCCACCAATCAGTATCTTCATCCCATAGCTTTATTTCAACATTGTTTGTATAATTATATGACTTGTTTATATTCCAAGTTTGTCCGGTATTCAGACTTCTGTTGCTTTTACCTACATATGCGCCGTCAACATAGATTTCAAGCCTAAGTTCGTCGGCCCCCAAATAATCTTCGGTGTCATCACATTTAATACTCATTAAAGTAAGTTTTCTAAATACTTCTTCTTGCTTTTTCTCTGGATCTTTTACATCATAAAACAAACTATAGTTAGCTCCATGATTTGTAAACTTTGCCGTTGCATTCCAAATTTCATTTTTAGAAATATTTACAGTTCCCAAATGATCGTCATCATCTGGATCATCTTCATCGTATAAGGATACACTAGCTCTAGTTGAAAAAGAAAATTCACGATTGATGTTCCAGGACTGATTATCATTTAAACTACGTTTAAGAACCGTTTTAACGCCATCCACATCAATAATCAATTTAGCCTCATCAGCTCCAAAGCTATCTTCTGTCTCATAACATTTCAAACTCTTTATATGAAGAATCTTGCTGTCAAGTTCAGCTGGTCTTGGCTCTTCATAAGTCACATTATAATAAATTGTATAGTCAGCACCGTCTTGTGTAAACTTACCTATTTTATCTACATAGTTTTTATTTTCAACCTTAATTGTACCTAGATGGTCATCGCTATCTGCACTATCTTCATCATATAGTTTGATTTCTAGATTTGAATTATACTGATATTGTTTATTAATTGTCCAAGTTTCTCCATTTCCCATATTCTTTTTTAAGACATTTTTATTTCCATCAGCATATATTTCTAGTCTGCAAGTATCTTTACCAAAATAATCTTCTGTTTCATGGCACTTAAGTCTTTTAATAAATATACTATTCATAATTTTCTCCTCCTTTAGCATTGCATACCCCGGAATTATGTTTTTATACATCTTTATTGAAAATACTCCCATCTTGATAGAAGTATTTTAATCTATCAAAATAGAAGTATTGGAAGTGTTCATTATTTTTAAAATCATAATTCAAGTTTTAATAGTTTACCCTAGTTCTACTTAAAATCTATATTCCCCCCCATTTTATATTCTAATTTTTTTATCTTAAAGGTTTTAATCTCCACAAAGTTTTATTCTATATATTTCTTTAATATAAAATTATTTTTATTTAAAAAAACATCTGAAAATGTGTTTAAAAAACATATAATGGGTATATTATTAATACAAACATAATATGTAATATAAATATTATAGTTTGTAAATAAGACTTGAGTTAACAGGAGTCTAAATCTTTCAAAGTAAAGAGATTAAGATTTAAAGACCAAAACTTAAAAGGTTTAAGAACTAGAGAATCTTAAACTATAGATTTCAAGAATCAACGTTTTAAGATTAGCCTTAAAGAATACGAAAAAAGGAGATGGTTAATATCATCAAAAACTCATGTAAGAAGATTAAATTAGACTCGATTAACAAATTCAAGTTTTATTTTAAATAGATGGATGTTTTCTAATTAAGTATTATAGAAACATCCATCTATTTTTTTTGTTAAAATTTAAATTACTTGTTACTTTGAAAGGTCTATACTTCTCCCCAAACTCCATATCCTAATTCAACAATTTTTTCCTCTATTTCCTTTGAAGTTATTACTTTTTCATCAAAATATACTTTTGCTTTTGAAGAGTCAAATATAACTTCTCCTGAGTCTACACCCTTTGTTTCTTTTAACATACCTTCTATCTTTGATACACTATCTCGAGATGCTAGTTTTTTTAATTGATAAGTTACACTTTTCATTTTATTCCCCTCCATTAATTTTTGTATATCTTTACAAAAATATTATACCCCATATCTTTCTTTTTTCCCTTAACTTAGGTCAAATTTATTTATTAAAACATT
>CAZRHX010000027.1:0-13009 GCA_964599855.1 uncultured Tissierella sp.
GAATAAGATAAAAAATCCAATTCACATATGTGAATTGGATTTTTTATCTTATTCTTCCTCTAAATCTTCTAGGCTCAACATCTCAAAACCATCATAGTCAAAGATCTTACAATAATATTTGATAACATCTTTGACTAGTTCATTATAATTTGCCTTTTTACCTATGAGTTTTTCAATTGAAGTAACCTTTTTATCTGATATTCCACAAGGTATAATCAAATCAAAATGGGCAAGATTTGTATTTACATTAAATGCAAATCCATGCATGGTCACTCCACCACTTACAGATAATCCAATAGCGGTGATTTTACCATCATCAACCCATACACCTGTAAATTCTTGATCCCTTTTAGCATCAATATTATATTTATCTTTTAATAAATCTATAAAAACTTCTTCAATATTATTAACAAATTTTTTTATACCCCCTCCCAATTCTCTTAGTTTAACGATAGTATAGCCTACAATTTGTCCTTCTCCATGATAGGTAACATCTCCACCTCTAGTTGCTTTTACAAGTTCAATATTTAAGGAATTTAGATACTCCTTAGAAACCATTACATTGCTGTCATCATTATTTTTCCCAAGTGTAATCACTGCTGGGTGTTCTACCAATATTAATGTATCAGATATTTCATCTTTTTTTCTTTTTTCTAAAATAGCATTCTGTATATTAAAAGATCTTTCATAATCACATTTGCCTAAAAATAGTACATTTAACTTCATATTATCACTCCATTTTAAAATAATAATTTTTACTCTAATTTCTAAATTGCACGTATATCCCTTAACATAAACAGTAGGGATGAAAGGAACTATAACTTTTAAATCCTCTTCTTTTATCCTTGTATTGTATTTTAAATTCGTGCACAATACAAGTATAGAAGAAAACTATAGATTTAATAAAAAACATAGTTTATTCATGTAAGCATACCATTCTTTAGTTTACTAAATGTCACAGATAAAAACCATATTTGGAGAAGTTAAGCATATAATAACATATTATAAAAACAAGAAAACAGAAAAATACAAGTATTTATCTAAACAGAATAAGAATATTATATATTTTCCCTACCCTTAAAGCTTTTTTATATGGTATAATATATTGATACGATTATATATAGATAGGAGTTTTTAGATTTGATTAGTGTAAACAATTTAAGTTTAAGATTTGGTTCTCAAAAATTATTTGAGGATGTTAATTTAATATTTACTCCAGGAAACTGTTACGGAGTAATAGGTGCAAACGGTGCTGGGAAAAGTACTTTTTTAAATATACTTTCAGGCCAAACAGAAGCAAGCACCGGCGATGTTTCAATGAATAAAGATGCTCGTATGAGTATACTTAAGCAAGATCACTTTGAATTTGACGATAGAAAAGTCTTAGAGACAGTTATTATGGGCAATAAGAGACTATTTGAAATAATGCTCGAAAAAGATGAAATTTATTCTAAAGAAGATTTTTCAGATGCAGATGGTATAAAGGCATCCGAATTAGAAGCAGAATTTGCTGAAATGGACGGTTGGGGTGCAGAGTCAGAAGCTTCTTCTCTTCTTCAAGGTCTTGGAATAGCAGTAGATCTTCATGATAAGTATATGGAGGAACTTACAGGAACCGAAAAAATAAAAGTACTTTTAGCACAGGCTCTATTTGGAAAACCAGATATTCTTATCTTAGATGAGCCTACTAACAACTTGGATGTAAAAAGTATAAGATGGCTACAAAACTTTTTAGGAGATTTTAAAGGTACTGTAATAGTAGTATCCCACGATAGATACTTCCTAAATGAAGTTTGTACTCATATGGTAGATATTGACTTTGGTAAAATAAAGATGTTTTCAGGAAACTATGACTTTTGGTATGAATCAAGTCAATTAGCTCTTAGATTGGCTAAAGATCAAAACAAGAAAAAAGAAGAAAAAGATCTTCAAGCTTTTATAAAAAGATTCTCTGCCAATGCTTCTAAATCCAAACAAGCTACAAGCAGAAAGAAATTGCTTGAAAAAATTACTCTTGACGATATACAGCCTTCTAGCAGAAGATATCCATTTGTAGGCTTCAATATAGAGAGAGAAGTGGGAAATGAAATACTTACTGTGGAAAATCTTTCTAAGGAAGTAGATGGAGTAAAGATATTAGATAATGTTACATTTAGAGTGAATAAGGGAGATAAAATAGCTTTTATAGGTGATGAAATAGCTATATCTACTTTATTTAGCATTCTCTATGGAGAAGATAAACAAGACAGTGGTGACTTTAAATGGGGTCAGACTATTACTACTTCCTATTTCCCAAAAGACAACTCTCACCTCTTTAATGATGTAGATTTAAACCTTATAGACTGGTTAAGACAGTTCTCCGAGGAACAGTCCGAAATATACTTAAGAGGGTTCTTAGGTAGGATGCTGTTTTCTGGAGAAGAAACACTTAAAGAAGTTAAGGTTTTATCTGGTGGAGAAAAAGTAAGATGTATGCTTTCTCGTATGATGCTTAAAGATGCAAACACTCTTATACTAGATCAACCTACAAATCACTTGGACTTAGAGAGTATAACTGCTGTGAATAACGGTCTTAAAGATTATAAGAGTAATATTCTATTCACATCTCATGACCATGAGTTTATAGGAACTATAGCAAACAGAATCATAGAAATAGATGGAGAAAACTTTAGAGATCTTTCTTCAACTTATGAAGAGTTCTTAGATAGATATTATATCTAAAAAAGGAATATTTCATAACTATTAAATATGTAAAAACTCAAACTTATTTGTATGTTTTTGATCTTTGATTTGAAATTGATTTTAGTATAGTTTTTCATGATAAACTAAATAATTAAAAAACAGGTCAAAGGGCTATAGCCCTTTGACCTGTTTTTTAATTATTTAGGCTATTCATTTTGAAATAGCCTCTTTTTTTCTATGTGTCTAACAGTTTAAAATTAAAAAACTATAAACATTTAGTTTTTATAGTATCTCAACCTTGGAAGTTGTCTTTAATATCTCTTCCATCTCTTCAGCTGGCATAGGTTTATAATAGTAGAAACCTTGCACATAGTCACACATTTTCTGATTTAAAAACTCTAACTGTGGAGCTGTCTCAACACCTTCTGCTAAAACATTCATCCCCAAACTCTTAGCTAAGTTTATGATTACCATAGTTATAGCTTGATCTTTTCTATTGTTTTCAATTCCATGAACAAATTCCATATCAATCTTAATTCTATCAATAGGAAGCTTCTTCAACCTACTAAGTGATGAATATTCTGTTCCAAAATCATCTATAGCAATAGATACACCTATTTTTTTCAATTTATTTAATACTTCTACAACAAAGTCTGTTTCTTTTATTGCTATGCTTTCAGTAATCTCAAGTTCTAAATATTTAGCGTCTAAACCTGTTTCCTTAAGAATCCTACTCACATCTTCATTTATATGTGGGTTTATAAACTGTAAAGCAGATAGGTTTACACCCATTCGAAGATATCCAATACCACTATCTTGCCATTTTTTGTTTTGTCTACATGCTATTTGGAGTACCCATCCTCCTATTTTATTTATGAGACTATTTTTTTCAGCTAATGGAATAAATACTGAAGGTGGTACCATTCCAAACTCTGGATGATTCCATCTAAGTAATGCCTCAACTCCTGTTATTGTCTTATTAACTAAATCTACCTGAGGTTGATAATATACCATTAGCTCATTTCTCTCCAAAGCATAGTGTAAGTCATTTGACAATTTTATATTCTTTTCAACCTCATCTTTCATTCCACTTGTACATATAGAATATCTGTTTTTACCTTTATTCTTTGCTTCATACATTGCCGTGTCTGCATTTTTTACTAATATTTCTGAATTTCTACCATCCATAGGAAATATTGATATTCCTCCACTAGCTGTTATAAAAAACTCTTGACCATCTATATCAAATGGTTTTAAAAAGATATCCATAATACTATCTGCAATCTTTGAAATATGTTTTTCTTCATCGATATTGTTTATCATAATCAAAAACTCATCTCCACCAAATCTAGCAACAGTATCTTCTTTTCTCAATATTCCTCTTAATTCTTTTGAAAATTGTCGAAGTAATTGATCACCACCGCCATGACCCATTGTATCATTTACTGATTTAAAATTATCTAAGTCTATAAACATTATACCGACAAGTTTTGCTGTACGCTCTGCTAAACTTATTGCCATCTCAACCCTATCTTTAAATAAAAATCTATTTGGTAGACCTGTCAAGTTATCATAATAGGCCATAAATTCTATCTTTCTTTCAGATTTAAGCTTTCTTAATCCATCTGCTAAAACATTTGATAATATATTTAAAAGCTTTATATTTCTATCTTCCCATTTTTTAGATGAATTAATGGAATCAATGCCAATAAAGCCTTGAATCTTATCAATTCCAGCAATGGGAACTAAGATTAAAGATTTAACATCCTCTCTTATAAAACCATTACTTCCATCTATGACTTGCCTAGATGTTTTATCTATATCTTCTCTATATACTATTCCTTTTGTTTTTATTTTATCTAGCCACCAGGGAGATTCTGTAAGTGAAACTTCTTCCATATTTCCTAACTCTAGTTTTATTCCTTCATTACACCACTCATGTGAATATCTAATAGTATTTTTATCATAATCTATTAGATATAAGTAGGTTCGATCAGCTTGAAAAAAACTAGCTACCCTAGAAAGAAATTTATTTATTTTTATATCTTTATTTTCTTCATTTATTGTTATAAAATCGCTTGAAATCTCTGAGTCCAGCTGCTGAAATCTTATTTGATATTCATTTTCTTTGATTTTAGCAATATAGACTTTATTTACATATAGTCCAACTAGAAATGCAATTATAAGAATACCTATCCTTAAAATATAGTCATATTTATTTACAACTACTGTTCCCTCAGGCTTCAATATCCAAGCTACCCTTTGAGTTGTGATTGCTACAAGTGCTGTTGAAATAAGTAATGATCTATTGCTAAAGACAAGCGATGTTATCATTATTATAATAGGAAAAACCCAAACTGTTATACTTAAATACTTTAAGAACTGAAATGTTACAACTGGAATGCTGCTTACTAACATAATTATATTAAGTGTTTCTTTCAATTGTCTGTTTTTTATTTGTTGAATAATATATATACTTACACTTATAGTTATTAAAAGTCCACCTTTCAATAAGCTTAGTTTCAGATTGTTTCCCTCACCATTTCCAACAGCCACATATTCAAATATAAAGGCAAATATACCACTTATAAAAAAACCTATACTGACACTATAAAAGATTCTTTTTTTATCTTTTTCTGTAACTATCAATTCGTCCTTATATAGTTTTTCAGAGTCTATTAAATCATAATATCTAACTGAATGGTACATAGCCCATACTGGTAGCAGCATAAATATTGGAGCCATTTGTGGTAGAGGTTTTGTCAAAAATGTATTTGCAAATAAATCTATTAGACTTCCAAGTACTGCCGCTATTATTATTGAAGTAAAAATAAGATTTGCTTGTTTAATCTTCCTTGTCTCTTCAATTATATTTTTCCATTTCCAAATAATAACTAATCCTAAAATCATATATACAAAATAAGAAGCATAATAGAAATAGTCCCAACCATTATTTACAGCTATATTAGTCCATCCATAATCTATTTTAACTAGATTATATTGAACAATTGCCATTTTATTAGAAAAGGCAAATATATACATATTTATAATTGCCGGAATATGTATTAAGAATAAATACTTATCAAACTTACTATCATGTTTTTGATTAGTAAGTAATAACAAAAAATGTAATATTATACTAAATATAGAAGTCCAACCAATCGCACAAAAACGTCTCCAAAACAAAGTATTCTCTAGACTGCTTTGTGAATTTGCCATAGCAAATCCAAAAGACCATATACTTAAGGCCATACAAAGAAAGAAAAAAGCTTTATTTATATTTAACTCCGGATTTAATCTAATTATATATAGTCCCCAAAATAAAGGGACTATAGCTCCTAAAAAAAACAATAATGAAAATATTGAAGATATATATTCCATAAAAACCTCCTTTAATTTTTATCAATAGTTCTGCCTTTAAACAAGATTTAGCTTATATCCCACTCCAGCAAATCTATATCTTGATTTTTAATAGCTTTTAATATCTTTTCTATCTCTTCTGCTGGCATAGGTTTATAATAATAGTAACCTTGAACATAATCACACATTTTGCTATTTAAAAACTCTAATTGTGCTAGATTTTCAACTCCCTCTGCTAAAACATTCATCTCTAACTTTTTGGCTAGATTTATGATTACACTAGTTATGAGTTGATCTTTTTTATCATTTTCAATACCATGAATAAATGACATATCAATTTTAATTCTATCAATAGGAAGATACTTTAATCTGCTAAGTGATGAATACTCTGTTCCAAAATCATCTATAGCAATTGAAACTCCTATTTTTTTAAGCTTATTTAAAACATCTACAACAAATCTTCTTTCTTTTATGGCTATACTCTCTGTAATCTCAATTTCAAGATACTGTGGATTCAATCCTGTTTCTTTTAATACATCTTCAATATTTTGAGATATTCTAGGATTTATAAGCTGAACAGCCGATAAATTCACTGCAATACAAAACTCACCAAGCTCAATATCTTGCCATGTCCTGTTTTGAGTACATGCTTCTCTTAATACCCAATCACCAATCTTATTGATGAGACCATTTTTTTCAGCTAATGGAATAAATACTGAAGGTGGTATCATTCCAAATTCAGGATGATTCCATCTAAGTAGTGCTTCAAATCCAGCTATTTCTTTATTCAACAAATCAATTTGAGGCTGATAGTATACGATGAATTCCTCTTTTTGTAATGCAGAATATAAATCATTGGATATTCTCATATTCTTTTGAACTTCATCTTTCATATCTTCTGTACAAAGTGAATATTGGTTTTTACCTTTACTCTTTGCTTCATACATGGCAATATCAGCATTTTTAATTAAAGTTTCTGCGTCTTCTCCATCTATAGGATATGTTGCTATTCCTAAACTAGCTGTTATTAAAAATTCTTGTTCATCTATAATAAATGCTTTTTCAAAGATCTTCATAACCTTGTCGGCAATCTTTAAAATATCCTTATGGTTATTGATATTGTTTATCATAATCATAAATTCATCTCCACCAAATCTGGCAACAGTATCTGATTTTCTAGTTTTCTTTGACAAGGCTTTTGAAATTTCTTTAAGTAATTTATCGCCTCCACTATGACCTATTGTGTCATTTATCGACTTAAAATTATCTAAATCTATAAACATTATACTAACAAGTTTTTCTGTCCTTCCGGCCAAGCAAATAGCTTGTTTTACTCTATCTGAAAACAAAAATCTATTTGGTAGACTTGTTAAATTGTCATAATATGCCATAAACTCTATTTCTTTTTCAGACGTAAGTTTACTCAATCCTTCTGATAATACATTAGCTAATATATTGAGGCGATCTATATTCCCATCTGTCCATTTTCTATATGAAAGAACTGAATCAATTCCAATAAAGCCTTGTATATTATTATTACCTTCTATGGCAATCGAAATCAAAGATTTAATCTCTTGTCTTTTCAGCTGTTCTTTTTCTGCAATAGCTTCGATTGGTATTTTATTTGTATCTTCTATATATAATATTGATTTTTTATGGAGCTCTTCTATCCACCATGGAAATTTTTTAAGTGATATTTCTCCAATAGCTTCTATATCTGATTTTACTCCTTGATTACACCATTCATGTGAATATGTCATAATGTTTTTATCATAATCTATTAAAAATAAGTATGTTCTGTCTACTTGAAAAAATTGACCTAGTTTAGAAAGCAGCTTGTTTATTTTTTCATCCTTATTTTCTTTATTTATGCTTATAAAATCACTTGAAATATCCGAATTCATCTTTTGAAATTTCATTTGATATTTATTTTCTTTGAGCTTAGCAACATAAATCCTATTTACATATAAAGCAATGATAAAGGACATTAAAAAAATTCCCATTCTAAAAATATAACTATATTGGCTTATCTCTACAGTTGTTCTAGGCTTTAATATCCAAACTATTCTTTGAGTTATGAGGGATACTATAGTTGTTGAAATAAGTAATGTCTTATTACTAAAGACAAGCGATGCAATCATTATGGTAATGGGAAAAACCCAAACTGTTATACTGGCATCTTTTAAAAAATGTAAGGTTATCATTGGGATACTAATTATCAGTATTGTTATGGTCAGTGGGTCTTTTAACGATTTATTTTTCAGATTTTGCACTAGATATATACTTATCCCAACTACAAACAACATACTATTTTTTAAAATCATAGCTATGAAAGAATCACTATTACTGTTTGCCAACTTGTTATACTCTATAAAAAGACTTAATACTCCTCCTATACAATAGCCCATAGAAATACTATAAAATATTTTTCTCTTATCATCATCATTGGTAATTAGTTCTTCTCTACTTATTTTCTCATGATCTACAGAATCACAGTTTTTTAATAAATTGAAGATCCCCCATCCTGGAATCAAAATAAATATAGGGGCTACTTCAGGTAATATTCTTGAGAAAATTGAACTAGAAATTATATCTGTAAAACTCCCTAAGATAAATATCACTATCATTGACCTAACTATCAAGTTTACATTTTTTATTTTTTCTTTATATTTTAAATTCTGCTTCCATTTTAAAAGAATTGTTATGGCAATGAAGGTATATGCAGAGTAATAAAAGTAATAAAATATATTTCCTAGAGTATTAGGTGCTATATTACTCCAACCATAGTTTGTTTTAATTAATCCATATTGAAAAATCGTAGTATTGGAAAGTGTGAATATATAGATACTTATAATTGCAGGAATGTGTAAAAGAAATAGTAAATTTTCTTGTCTTTTATCTTTTTCTCCCTTAGTAAGCAATAATAAAAAGTGCAGATTTATACTATACATAAAACTCCATCCAATTGAAGAAAATCTTTGCCAAAATAGAACACTATCCAAAGATGACGATGCATTAGTAATAGTATATCCTAAGGTCAATATGCTCAAAGATATACAAAGAAATAAAAATGCTCGATTTATATTAGATTTAGAGTCTAATTTAAGTATATATAAACCCCAAAACAGTGAAGTTAATCCAGTTAAAAAAAATAATATTGACAATATGATAGTGATATATTTCATTAATATCCTCCTAAAACAATTCTTTTTATTATAGATGAAGTTTGCATAATACAAAGCAAGAAGATAAATATCATAGAGCTTAACTTAATTTATGAATATTATACAATTTTACTATGTAGGTGATATCTAATCTCTAAGCTTTTCTAATCTGTCTTATTTATTTAACTATGATTTAAAAGCGTATCTTATTTTAAAATATGATTCTTATGATTGTTCAAAATCTATTACATTATATCTATCGGAGTTTTTCTCTGTTTATTAATAGATGTTTTTTTAATATTTAGTTTTTCTTGTTTGATCTAAGCTTTTTTAAAATTTAGCTTTCCATTTAGTTGTAAAAAAGAGATATTCCACAACTAATTTAATAGTTATGGAATATCTCTTTTTTATTTATATTCTTTATTTATATTTTTCCTTATAAAACTCTTTCTTTTATAACTTCTAGTACACCATTTTCCTCATTGCTCTTTGCTATAAAATTAGCATATTTTTTAAAAGATTCTGGAGCGTTTTCCATAGCATAGCTATATTTAGCTTCTTGCAACATCTCCACATCATTAAAATAGTCTCCAAAAGCCATTGTCTCTTCTTTTTTTATATTGAACTTTTCTTGGATCATCTTTATAGCTTTACCTTTATTAGTCTCTTTACTATATATATCTATCCATATCTCTCCTGAAAGTGATACTTTGACCTTATCTCCCCAACTTTGATTTAAAATTTTATCATATGTCTTTTCAGCATTGTTTGGTGCAAATACTGCTATCTTTAGTATTTCTTCTTGAAGATTAGATAGATCTTCTACTATTTCATATTCTTTATAATATTTTTTTATTTCATCTATTATATGTTTTTTATTGGTATCTAAATATGCTTTCTTTTTACCTGAAAGAACTAGTTCTAAGTTTTCATCTTTTTTTATAGCTCTGATTATCTCTTCTACATATTCATCTTTTAATGATTTAGAATATATTTTTTCATCTTTATACATGACCATACAACCATTATCTGCTATGAAGACAATTTGATCTGAATGTTTTTTGAAATCTTCTTTTAACCTAAAATACTGTCTTCCACTTGCCACTACAAATTTTATATCTTTTTGGATTACTTTGTTAAACACCTCATCAAATTCATCATTTATATTTCCACTATTATCTAACAATGTTCCATCCATATCTACTGCTATTAACTTTATCATTTTATTCTCCTCTTTTTATTCAAATTTAAATAGTTAACTTACTCCTAGTATATCATAGAAGCTTATAAAAACTCCTGATACTTAATTAAGCATCAGGAGTTTTCTGTTTTTTTATATGTTATCGATTTGTTTTAAAGCTTAAATTTAACAATTAAATTGTTAAGTTCTTCTGCAATATTGGATAATTCTTCACTTGCATTTGCAATCTCACTCATGGATGCTGTTTGTTCTTCTACTGATGCAGATACTTCTTCTGTACTTGCTGCATTCTCTTCGGATACTGAAGATAAGTTTTCCATCACTGATTTTATAGTTTCATTTTGATTAGTCATCTCATCACTTGATTTATTTACTAAATCGAGCATAGTTTCCATTACATTTAAGGCCATAGCTATACCATTGAATTTCTCATTAGTTAAATCTACACTTTCAGTCTGAGATTGAACAATTTTCTCAACAGTAGCCATGGTATCTACAGCAAGACCTGTTTGTGATGTAAGTTCTTTTATTGTCTTACCTATCTCCTCAGTAAATCTATTGGATTCTTCTGCTAGTTTCCGTATTTCATCTGCTACAACTGCAAATCCTCTACCATACTCACCAGCTCTAGCCGCTTCGATTGCTGCATTTAATGCTAGTAGATTTGTCTGCTCTGCAATACTTTTAATCATCTGACTAGCGCTTTCAATTTTTTCAGCTCCTTTATTTGTTCCCATTATTACATCATATATATCTTTAGATGTTTCTTGACTCATTTTGGTTTTTTCAACAAGGTCTGTCATTAATTCTAAACCTTCATTTTTAAGCACATTTACATTTATGGTAGAGCTATTTAATTCTTTTATATGTTGTGAATTATTTAAAACTACTTCCCCAAGCTGTGTTACAGTCTCAAAACCTCTCTCTGTATCTGATGCTTGCATAGTTGAACCTCTTGCTATATCTTCAACAGCAGTAGATACCTCATAACTTGCTTGTGATGATTGATTTATCGTTGCTGTCATTTCTTCAGATTGTGCTGCCAATATTTGTGATTTATCAATTACACCTTCGACCATATGCCTTATTGATGATTTCATCTGTTCTACTGATTTTGCTATTTCTCCAAATTCATCTTTTTTCAGTTTTGTCTCATCATATGAATCGTCTATTCTAAAGTCACCCATAGCCATATCATTCATTTGTATTTTCAGTTTATTAATCGTATTTAATGCATAAGTTGAGTTTTTAAATAATACAAAACCTAATAACAATAGAACTATAGCTCCAATTAAATAAACAGTTCTACTGTTTTTTTCTGCAGCGGTTAAAACATTATCTATAGATAGCCCAATATTTAAAGCTCCAATATGTTCATCATCTATAATTACAGGATAGGCCACATTATAACTTGGTATTTTACCATTGTGTAAGCCTTCATTTATTGAAACTTCCTTGTCTTGAATTGCTGTTTTTACTGCATCATATTTAGCATGATCTTCTCCTATTCTAGTCTCATCACTATGAGCAAGAACTTTAAAGTCAGTATCCACAAAAGATGCATAGTAGATATCTTCTCTTTCAGATAAATTTATCATCAAAGATTGATAGCTGAGTTGCTCTGTTAATTGGGTAATATGATCTGCATTTATTCCAACTTGATAAATAGTACCATCAGGGTTTTTTATAGCTCCATACTTAATATTAACACTGCTTACCGTATCAAATCTAATACTCTCCATTAATTCAGTATTATCACTTTCTATAAACTTAGTCATGGGATGATTTTCTTCATTTTTCGGATCATAACCTATGTTTTCGGGTATATTAGAGTTTATAATTATTCCATTTTCATTCCAATAATTAATCTGGTTTACCTGTAAATCTTTACCTAATTGTGTTAAAGTTTCATCATCTATTTCAGTACCTAAGGTCCTCATTGCGTTAGAAGTCTCTCTGATATTATCTTCAATTATTCTATTTATAATTTCTAAAGAATCTCTATTGTCTTCAATTTGACTAACTATTTGATCCAATAATATTTCAGTATCATTTTCCATTTGTCCGTATAAACTTTTTTCAGATATATTACTGGATATTACACTTATCAAGATGTTTCCTAGAAGTACTACAAGCATAGGTATCCATAGCAATTTCAATAATATAGAATCTTTATTGAATTTAAAACTCTGCATTTTGTTTTTTTCTGATTTTTCTTTGTTTCTCTTAATCATATTAAGTCATCCCCTTTATTATAGTATTTTATTAGATTTAATCTTTTCCCAATTAAACTCCTTGCTCTATTTCTTCTACATATTGAGTAAAGTAAGTGTTAATATAAGTATCGGTATAATCCCATCTTTTATTAAGTCTTATTAGATTTCTAAGTTTTTTAAAAAATAAAATAGCCGAGTTCCCTCGACTTCTGATTTGCACACCCCTTATTCCTTTGCACACCCCTAAGCGCAGCAACTTTTAGGGTAATTAAATTGTATCAATTTCTGTAAGATTATATCTATATAGATTAAATCAATTATTTCTTTGTGAGTTTTCTCAAGCAATTTCAAAGAGTGTAAATTATCACCTTCTAACAAAAAATTAA
>CAZRHX010000028.1:0-8535 GCA_964599855.1 uncultured Tissierella sp.
TTTCAGCTATAGTAGTAGCAGGTATATATACGACATCGGTTCCTCTTCTTTGGCAAGTAGTTGCTAGATTTGCAGAAGAGAAAACAAGTAAGTTCAAGATCTTAACTATTTCATTGACATTAATAGGAATAGTAATAGGAATATTGATTCCCTTTGAGCAATTGGTAAATAAAGTATATGTAATAAATGGATATATAGGAATTATATTAATAGTTTTTATGATTTTTAAAAGTATTAAAAATAAAAGTATATTTTAGCAAAAAAACTAAGGAGACACCTAGAAAAAGAATCGATTCTTTTTCTAGGTGTCTCCTTAGTTAAACTATATTCATATTAGATATAAATATAGTTTCAAATATATATAAAAGAATTGGGTATGAATAATGAGAGGTGGAATAATATGAAAAGAGTAGTTATAAATATATTTGGAAGAGTTCAAAAGGTGGGTTTTAGATTTAGTACATTACAAAAAGCTAGAGAGCTTAATATAAAGGGTTATGTAAAAAATCTAAGAGATGGAAGTGTTCAAATAGAAGCGGAAGGCAAAGAGTCCAATATAAATGAGTTTGTCGAATGGTCTAAAATAGGACCACCTTATTCAGATATAAAAAAAATAATTGTAGAAGATATGGAAGTTTTAAATGAAGATACTGACTTTGAGGTAATTTGATTTTAGTATTAATCAATAGATATTTATTATATCTATTGATTAATACTTTTAAATAAGTTAAAATAATAATCATAGGAGAAAAATACTCCCTCATGATAAATAAGAAAAGAATATGATTATGAACAAGTTGTATTTTGTCAAGACAAGCATAGTGGTTTAAAGGCTATTATAGGAATACATGATACAACTCTTGGACCAGCTCTAGGTGGAACAAGAATTTGGGACTATAAATCAGAAGAAGAAGCGCTTATAGATGTACTGAGATTATCTCGGGGAATGACTTATAAAAACGCTGCTGCAGGGCTTAATCTTGGTGGGGGTAAGGCTGTAATTATTGGAGATCCCGAAACAATAAAGAGTGAAGAACTTTTTCGAACTTTTGGTAGATTTGTAGAAAGTTTAGGTGGACGATACATAACTGCTGAAGATATGAATGCTGGAACTAAGGATATGTCTTATATAAATGAAGAAACAGACCATGTAGTAGGACTTGAAGGTAAAAGTGGTAATCCATCGCCTGTCACAGCATTTGGTATATTTAAAGGAATACTTGCTGCAGTAGACGAAGTATATGGAAGCGAAGATTTAAAGGGAAAGACTGTAGCTGTACAAGGTTTAGGAGCTGTTGGATATGGAGTATGTGAATATCTTTATAGAGCAGGTGCTAAATTATTTGTAACAGATATCAGAAAGGATAGCATAGAGAAAGTGGTAAATGATTTTGGGGCTATAGCGTTAGACCCAGATGAAATATATTCTATAGATTGCGACATTTTTTCACCTTGTGCCATGGGGGCTATTATCAATGATTTTACTATAGAAAAATTAAAATGTAAGATAGTAGCAGGTTCTGCAAACAACCAATTAGCAGAAACAAAACATGGAGATATGCTAATGGAAAAAGGTATATTATATGTGCCAGACTATGTAATAAATAGTGGTGGAGTAATAAATGTATATGAAGAGATGAAAGGTTATAATAAAGAAAGAGCTATGAATAGAGCTGCTGGAATATATAATATTGTTAAAAAAATAATAGAAATATCTAAAAAAGACAATATACCAACTTATAAAGCGGCAGATAGAATGGCTGAAGATAGAATTGCTTCAATAGGTAGAGTAAATAGAATATATATAAAAAAATAATTTAATAAAAGTAATATATTAAAAGATTTTAGATTCCAAGTTAAAAATAGGGAGATGGAGAAATTGGTAAAGACAATAATTGTAAACTTAGATGTAGTAGAAATGATGTTGTTTTATTGGCAATCTATTAGGGAGAGGCAAAAAGTAAGTGACTCTTTCATGATAGAAGTTGCTGAAAAAAAAGATATGCAGTATCTTTATAATGATAATTTCAATGAAGAATCTGTAAGACGCGTACTTTCAGCTATTTCAAACAGAGAAAAGGTAAATCATCCTACTAAAGAAGAGTCGAGATTTTGGAGTCATAATATGTGGATGCTTGAAGATGCAGATAATATGAATAACATGGTAAAACCTATAAAGGTTTTAAACTTAGACAATCTAAAAGACAAACTAGATAGTAGTTTTGAAAAATTGGAAGTTGTATTTATACCTGGTCATTTAGAAGAATACTATATCGATGAAAACAAGTTAGTAATTAATTTCTTTACCCTTATGGTAGACTTTATGGATCCTACAAGAGTAAATATAGACGGAAAGCCTTTAGAAGAATATTTAGAAGGAAAACTAAAAGAATTAAAATAACAGTAAACAAAGCGATGGTTAAAATATGATCATATTTTAACCATCGCTTTGTTTGTAAAATCTAAATTACCAGTAAATTAATTTTTATTTTTATTAATTCTATCAACTTTAAGTATATCTGTATAAGGATTTTTATTTCCTTCTATAAGATCTGCTAATATTTTTGAACCAGCCATAGAGTAGCAAGTTCCATTTCCTTCATATCCTAATAGATAATATACATTTTTATCAATAGGGTCCTTCCTATAAAAAGAAGGCAATCATTAGAAGTTCCAAAAGAAGTTCCAAAAAGTGCATTTCATCTATAATCTATTCTAAAGTCTAATTTGGGGAAAATTCTTTTTATTTCCTCTTTTATTTCTTGGGTTTTTTATAAATTATATCTTGCATAATATATACTATCTTTCGGAATATAATCGGTTTCTAAATTTAAATTTTTGTTTAAATCTGTAAGGCTATTCATAGCCTCTAAACACATTTTATAAAACAAAATTGCATTCTCTTCACCTATATCTTTTGCAAGTTTCCAAACAATTATATCGCTGGAATATTGTAAAAGGCCTGTATTAGCTGAACTACTACCCATGGCAAGTCTATTTTTTTCTATAAGTGAGACTTTATGTCCTCTTTTAGCTAATATATAAGCAGCTAAATTTCCAGACATACCACCGCCTACTATTAAAATTTTAGTTTATTTATTTTCTTTTAAACAAGAAAAAGTTTTTTCATCTTTTAAGGTTTATCCCAATAAGTTGTTCCACTAAATAAATTCATAATTACACCAATTCTCTATTGTAGATTTATATTATTATATTATAATACCCATTAAAATAAAATTTAATAATCATAAATAGGGTATAAGTAAATTAGTAAAGAAAAATTGTAATGAAAGGATGAATTTTATGTATAAAATAGTTAAAGAATTTCCAAATGAAATAATATTTGAAAGTGAAGGACCATTTATGAGTCTTTATCAACCTACTCACAAATCACGTCCTGAAAACATGCAAGACCCAATTAGATTCAAAAATCTAGTACAAAAGCTAGAGAGTTCATTAAAGAAAGAATATTCTGGAGAAGTAGATAAACTTATTAAGCCATTTAAGGATATTGAAAATGATAAGATGTTTTGGAATAATGTAAGCGAAGGAATAGCAGTTCTTGCTAGCAGAGATAAATGTATAGTATATAAATTAAATAGAACTGTAGAAGAATTAGCAGTAGTTGCAAATAGTTTTCATATAAAACCACTTATAAGGAACTTCCAATCTGCAGATAATTATCATATTTTAGGAATCACTAGAAATGACTTTAATATTTATGAGGGTAATAGATATGGTATCGAAATGATAGAATTAGATGAAGATGTCCCAAAGACACTAGTAGAGGTATTGGGAGATGAATATACAGAACCACATCTTAAAGCAGGAAGATACAGCGGAGGAGATACTGGTTCGGCAGCATTTCATGGACATGGAGGAAGAAAAGATGAAATCGAAATAGATACTGAAAAATATTTTAGATATATTGATAAATTTATATTGGACAACTTTTCAACTGAGACTAAACTTCCCCTTATTTTAGTAGCACTTGATGAACATCAGGGAGAATTTAGGAATATAAGTAAAAATAGATTTTTATTGGATAAAAAAGTAAGTAAAGATCCTGAATCTTTACCTAAAGAAGAAATAAGAAAACTTACTTGGAATGAAATGGAAGGATTATATATTAAAAAGACCAAAGACTTAGTTGATAGATATGGTCTTCAAAGTTCTAAATTTTTAGGATCAGATGATTTAGCAGAAATAGCTAGAGCGGCACTTGAAGGTAAGATAGATACGCTAATTATTGAATCTGATCATATAGAGCCAGGTAGAGTTAATAGAAAAACCGGTGAAATTGAAAGAGGGAATTTAGAAAATCCAGAAGTTGATGATATATTGGATGATTTAGGAGAAATGGCACTTAAATCTAAAAGCGAAGTGGTAGTTCTTCCAAAAGATAGAATGCCAACTAATACTGGTATAGCGGCAATCTTTAGATATTAAATTAGACGCCAAATAGCAACAGCAAGAGCTGTTGCTATTTTAATATTTAGAATTTTAATACCTGTTTTGTTTTTTGTAGACAAGGTATAAATTACATATATAAAATTTAATAATATAAAATTAATAATATAACTTTTAGAAAACTAGGAGGGATATACAATGAAATGGCAAGGACGGAAAAAGAGTTCAAATGTAGAAGATAGGAGGGGAACTAGTGGAGGGAAAGGACTTATTTTTGGGGGAGGAGGATTAGGTTTAATAATAGTAATAGTTTTATCTTTGCTTAGTGGGGGAGATATGGGAGATATATTAGGAAATATAGCTGGATCAAATATTGAGCAAAATATCCCTTATGAAGAAACTGTTGAAGATCGAGAACTTTCAGAATTTGTATCGGTTGTACTTGCAGATACTGAAGATGTATGGGGAAAAGTATTTAGTGAAAACGGGTTAACATACAGGGAACCAAAATTAGTTCTCTTTAATCAGAGTGTACGATCAGCATGTGGAGTTGCAGGTTCATCTACAGGACCTTTTTATTGTCCACCAGATGAAAAATTATATATAGATTTAAGCTTTTATGATGATTTAAGTAGAAAATATGGAGCACCAGGTGATTTTGCGATGGCATATGTAATAGCCCATGAAGTTGGTCATCATGTACAAAATTTACTTGGCATAACAGATCAGATGCAAGAAATACGTTCAAAAGTTAGTGAAAAAGAGTACAATAAATATTCAGTAAAATTAGAACTACAAGCAGATTATCTAGCGGGTGTATGGGCTAATCATCAGGAAAATATGGGATTCTTAGAAGATGGAGATCTACAAGAAGCATTAGATGCTGCAAGTGCTGTTGGGGATGATAGGCTACAAGAACAAGCTAATGGAAGAGTTGTCCCAGATAGTTTTACCCATGGTACTTCTAAGCAAAGAATGGAATGGTTTTACAAGGGGTATAAACTGGGAACTTTAGATGGTGGAGATATTTTTAATGATAAAAATTTTAGATAAAAAGAGAAACTGTAAAAACTTTTTACAGTTTCTCTTTTTTATAGTAAAATAATACTCATAAAGACAAAATAGAAAGGAAGAGTTGGATGAAAAACTTATATTTTTATGATACAATACTTGGAGTGCTTGGAATTTCTGACAATGGAAAAGAAATAATTGAGGTTTTTTTTGGAGAAGAAAATTTAGGAGATTTGAAGATAAAAGAAACAGATCTTATAAAAGAAGCATATAATCAGATAAGTTTATTTTTACAAGGAAAGCTTAAAGAATTTGATTTACCGATTTACCTTGAAGGAACTGTTTTTCAAAAGAAAGTGTGGAAAGCTCTAAGAGATATTCCATATGGTGAAACTAGAAGCTACAAAGATATAGCTGAAGAAGTAGAAAGTCCTAAAGCTTATAGGGCAGTTGGCATGTCCAATAATAAGAATCCTATATCAATAATAATTCCATGTCATAGAGTTATAGGTTCAAATGGTAAATTAGTAGGCTACGGAGGAGGCTTAGAGATAAAAAAAATATTATTAGAAATCGAAAAAAAGAATTTAAATTTATAGATTTAATTTTAAAAAATAAATATTTACATAATAAAGGAGAAAATAATGAATTTCTTAGAGACTATAAAAATAATTATACTTGGAATCGTTGAAGGGATCACAGAGTGGTTGCCGGTCAGTAGTACGGGACATATGATACTTTTAGATGAGTTTATAAAATTAAATATAACAGCTGAATTTAAAGAAATGTTTTTTGTTGTGATTCAGCTAGGAGCTATAATGGCTGTTGTATTGTTATTTTTTCATAAACTAAATCCTTTTTCACCAAAAAAAGATAATTTAGAAAAAAGAAATACTTGGATTCTTTGGTTTAAAGTAATAGTTGCTATATTACCAGCTGGAATAATAGGTGTATTATTTGATGATTGGATAAATGAAAGGTTTTATAACTATAAAACTGTAGCTGTAACTTTAATTCTATATGGAGTTTTCTTTATACTAATAGAAAATAGAAATAAGAATAAGATAGCTAAAATTGATACTTTAAATAAGCTGGATTATAAAACAGCATTTCTAATAGGAGTTTTTCAAGTTCTATCTCTCATACCAGGAACATCAAGATCTGGAGCTACTATAGTTGGTGCTATGCTTCTTGGAACATCAAGATATATAGCGGCAGAATTTACTTTCTTTTTAGCCATACCAGTGATGTTTGGAGCGAGTCTTCTTAAACTTTTAAAATTTGGTTTCTCATTTACAGGTACAGAACTTTATATGCTATCTCTAGGAACTGTAGTATCATTTGTAGTTTCAATAATTACTATTAAGTTTTTAATGAGCTATATCAAGAAAAATGATTTTAAAGTTTTTGGATACTATAGAATAATCTTAGGAGTTATAGTGTTGTTGTATTTTAGTTTATTTAATTAAAAAATACTATGGAAAGCTAGCTTTCCATAGTATTTTTTAACTATTCATCAAGTGGAAAAGGCTTATCAATTTCAACGTGGCCCATAAGTGAATTTGCTTTTTTTCCATCTATAAGAAATTGTACTTTTTTCACAGTGTTAAGATCTAGTAAGCTTTCTACAATTTGAGATATGGTAAAGGATTCTTGCATTGAACTACCTGATAGATTTTCACTAGAAAAATCTACATATGCTGTATCATCTACTACTTTTACTTCTAATATGCTTACATTTTCTGGTATGCTTGAAGATAGATTCACTTTATCTTCTGGTCCTTTTAAAAGCTCTCTTACAACTGCTTCTTCTAAAATCATGTTTTCATAATCTATAGTTCTTTTTTCAAGTTTTAATTTTTCTAAAGATTCATTACCAGTTTCTATATATTCATTATTAGAGAAATATAGATTTACTTCTTTTTTATCTTCTTCAATTTCTTCATCTACATCAGTATTTGGAGCCTCTACATCATTGTCTTCGTTGTCCTCTGGAACTGCTAAATCATCATCTTTACTGTTGTCGGCTTGATCTTCCGCTGGTGGGGTATCAGTTTCTTCGTTTTGAGGAGACGTACATGCTGATAAACAAACAACCATGACTGAGATTAAAAGTATTGATAGAAATTTTTTCATTATAACACTCCTTTATATTATTATATTTAATACAATCTTATCACTTTTACTATAGATATGCCATAGTAAAATACATAAAAATACAAGGGTCAATTGACCCTTGTATTATATAATTTTAGAGTAGAACTCTACGATTAGTTGATCTTCAATTTCTATTGGAACTTCTTCTCTTTCCGGCATACGAGTAAGAGTAGCAGAAAAATTATCTTCCTTCTTTTCGAGATAGGGATAACTATTTAAAAAATTGTTTTCAAAATTATCTTTAAATAATTCTATATCTTTAGATTTTTCTCTAAGAGTTAAAGTATCTCCTACTTTTACTGCATAAGAAGGTATATTTATTTTTTTATCATTTAATAATATATGTCCATGAACTACCATTTGTCTTGCTTGCCTAATGGAAGAAGCAAATCCCATTCTATAAGTTAGATTATCAAGCCTTGTTTCTAGAGATTTAACAAGAGCTGTACCTGTTAGTTCTGGAGATTTCATTGCCTTTAATACATATTTTACAAATTGGCCTTCCATCACTCCGTAATATGATCTTAATCTTTGCTTCTCTAACAACTGCTTACCATATTCAGTTAGTTTCTTATCGGCTCTAGAAGTGCCCCTTACAGCTCTTTCCATAGCTTTTGGATGTCCACATACATTTAATCCTAATCTCCTAGATTGTTTAAATCTAGGTCCCATCATTTTTGCCATATTTTTATCATCTCCTAAATTATTTGCCGCGGATAATTTAAGCCTTAAAAAAATTATAACATAAAATAAAAGCTTTGTAAATGATAGTAAGTATCAATTACAAATAAATATATTTATAAATATTTTCTTGAGTGATATTTCTACTAATTACTGATATAATGGTCTTAATATAAACTTAAAGGAGAAACCATGGGAGATATAGAAATAGCTAAAAACTTATTAAAAGAGGAAGACTATGCTTTAGTAGCAGTAAAATCTGGACAAGTTATATTT
>CAZRHX010000028.1:8545-12928 GCA_964599855.1 uncultured Tissierella sp.
ATAAAGATTTATACTTGTAAATGATAATTGTTATCACTATAAAATATTTTATATAAATACAAACAATTCATAAAAGCTGTTTTTTCTATGGTAATTTGATATAATAATAATATTAATATTATTGAGAGGAGAAACATATGAAAGATATAGAAATTGCCAAAGAATTGCTAGAAAAAGAAGATTATACATTAGTAGTTGTAAAAGATGGAGATATTATATTTACATCTAAAGAAAAAGGGATAAAACCTATGTATAACTTAATAAAAGATATGAAAGAAGAAGCTAAAGGGTCTTCTATAGCTGATAAAGTTATAGGCAGAGGCGCTGCCTTATTATCTACTTATGTGAAGATAAAGGAAGTATTTGGAGAAGTCGTCTCTAAAGAGGCAGTAGAAGTCTTAGAAGAAAATAATATAGCATATAGTTTTTCGATTATTTGTGATTATATTAAGAACAGAGATAAAACGGGACTTTGCCCTATAGAAAATTTATCTTTAGGAAAAACTGATGTAGAAGTTTTTATAGGAGAATTAGAAAGTTTTTTTAAATCAAAATAGGAGATGGTTTTATGAATTCTAGAACAAAGACTACAAACATTGTAATAGCGGGTTTACTAATTGCAATAGGAGTTATAGTTCCAAGTATATTCCATAGTGTTGGAATTGCTGGAAATATATTTTTACCCATGCATATACCTGTTTTGCTTGGAGGTTTTTTATTAACACCTATTTATGCACTTTTAGTAGGCATAGTAACACCTATATTAAATAGTTTATTGACTGGAATGCCAGCTCTATTTCCAATTGCTATTATAATGGTATTTGAGCTGGGAACATATGGATTTGTTGCTTCTTATTTTTATAGAAAATCTAAAATGCCTGTCATTCTATCTTTAATTCTTTCTATGATATTGGGAAGGGTTGTGGCAGGTATGGTTGTATATATACTGGCTATGGCCTTTACGACTGTTCAAATGAAGCCTTTACTTTTTATACAGGGATCAGTAACCTTAGGGCTTCCTGGGATAATCATTCAAATTATTCTTATCCCTATAATTATGCTTGCAATAAATAAATATAAAATTATAGATTTAGATTAGGAGATGAAGTATTGAATATATTAATAAAGAATATAGATATAATACCTGTAAATGGTAAAGATGAAATCTTAAAGAAAACAAATTTATATATAGAAGATGGAAAGATCTCTCATATAGGAGATATAAAGGAAGATATAAGGATTGAAAAGACTATAGATGGTAAAAACAAATTGCTTATGCCAGGACTTATAAATGCACATACTCATTTAGGTATGAGTTTGCTCAGAAACTTTGCTGATGATATGGATTTAAATGATTGGCTAACTAAATCAATATGGCCTACAGAAGCTAAGTTAAATAGTGAAGATATATATTGGGGTTCACTTTTAAGCATGAGTGAAATGATAATGAGTGGTACTACATCATTTTGCGATATGTATTTTTTTATGGATGAAGTTGGACATGCTTTAGAGACTTCAGGTATGAGGGGAATATTGACTCGAGGAATTGTAGAAGATCCTGAAAATCCAGAAGAAAAACTAAGTGAGACAAGAGAGCTTTTTAAAAGATGGAATAATAAATCAAATGAAAGAATAAAGGTAATGGTAGCTCCTCACGCACCTTATACATGTAGCCCTGAGTTCTTACTTAAGGCTATTGAACTTTCAAAAGAGTTAGATACTGGTATTCATATACATTTAGCAGAGACTAAAAAAGAAGTGGATGATAGTTATAAAAACTTTGGGAAAAGTCCTATAAAGCATATGTTAGACTTGGGAATGTTTCAGCGTCATACTATAGCTGCTCATTGTGTACATTTAAGTGATGAAGATATAGATATAATAAAAGACAATGATGTATATCCAGTCAACAACCCGACTAGTAATTTAAAACTTGCTTCAGGATTTGCGCCTGTATCTAAAATGCTCAAAAAAGAGATAAAAGTTGCATTGGGAACAGATGGAGCTTCTAGTAATAATAATTTAGATATGTTTAAAGAACTAAATTTAGCAAGTTTAATAAACAAAGCAGTAGATTTAGATCCATTATCAGTAGCTGCAATTGAAGCTATAGAAATGGCGACTATAAATGGAGCCTTTGCACTTGGGCTCGAAAAGGAAATAGGATCTATAGAAATAGGTAAGAAAGCGGATATTATTTTAATAGATATGGATAAAGCTCATCTATATCCAAAGCATGATTTAATATCAGCCATAGCTTACAGTGTAAATGGATCAGATGTGGATACGGTTATAATAGATGGAAATATAATAATGGAAAATAGAGAATTAAAAACATTGGATATAGAAAAAATCAAGTCTATGGCAGAAAAAAGAGCTAAAGATTTGATCAGTAGATAAACTTTAAAGCTATCTCTAGTAATATATCTTAAAACAAGGTATAGTATATGTATATTAAAGAGAAAATTTACTAAAAGAAAGGATAGATAAATTTATGAATATGGATAATTTAACTATTAATACACTTAGAATGTTATCAGTAGAAGCAATAGAAAAGGCGAATTCAGGTCATCCTGGTCTTCCTTTAGGAGTAGCACCTATGGCTTATACGCTTTGGGGAAAGGTAATGAATCATGATTCTAAAAATCCAAATTGGATAAATAGAGATAGATTTATTCTTTCAGCAGGTCATGGATCAGCATTACTTTATTCACTTCTACATGTATTTGACTATGGGGTTACTAAAGACGACTTGGAAAACTTTAGACAGCTTGATAGCAATACACCAGGTCACCCTGAATATGGACATACTGTAGGAATAGAGACAACTACCGGACCTCTTGGACAAGGACTTGCAAACTCAGTAGGTATGGCTATGGCTGAAGCTCACTTAGCAGAAAGCTTCAATACTAAAGATGAAAAGATTGTAGATCATTACACTTATGTAATATGTGGAGATGGGGATATGATGGAGGGAGTAGGATATGAAGCTACTTCACTTGCAGGAACTTTAGGTCTTGGAAAGTTAATAGTTTTATATGATTCAAACTCTATAACTATTGAGGGTGGAACAGATCTTGCCTTTAGAGAAGATGTAATGAAAAGATTTGACGCTCAGGGTTGGGAAACCTTTGAAGTTGAAGATGGAAATAATATAGAAGATATATATGAAACATTAGCTAAAGCAAAAAAAAATCTAGATAAACCTTCACTAATTAAGATAACTACAGAAATTGGATTTGGTAGCCCAAGCAAACAAGGTACAAGCGATGCTCATGGTGCACCACTTGGAGAAGAAGATCTGAAAGGAACAAGAAAGCATTTTAACTGGACTGAAGAAGCGTTTGTAGTTCCAAAAGATGTTAAAAATCATATGGAAACATTGTTAGAGAAAGGTCATAAGAGTTTCAATGAGTGGGAACAATTATATGAAAGATATAAGAAGAACAATCCGGAGTTAGCTAAAAAATTTGAAAGTTATTTAGCCTTAGAACTTCCAATGGATTATCTGGAGTCAGAGGAATTTTGGAACTTTGAAAAGGGAGTATCTACTAGAGTAGCATCTGGAATGCTTATAAATAGACTTTCTGAAAAACTTCCAAATTTAATAGGAGGTTCTGCAGACCTTGCGCCTTCAAATAACACTTATATGAAGACGCGTGAAGATTTTTCAAAAGAAAACTACAAAGGTACAAACTTGAGATTTGGAGTTAGAGAGCACGCTATGGCAGCTGCTGTAAATGGCCTTTATCTTCACGGAGGACTTAGACCTTATGGTGGAACTTTCTTTATATTTTCAGACTATATGAAGCCATCTATGAGACTTTCTTCTCTTATGGAGATTCCAGTAACATATATATTGACTCACGATAGTATAGGAGTTGGAGAAGATGGACCTACTCATCAGCCAATAGAACAAGCGGCTATGTTTAGAGCACTACCAAACTTCAACTTATTTAGACCTTGTGACGGAAGAGAAACAGCAGCAGCTTGGTATTCATCTCTTACAAGTAAAAAAACTCCAACAGGCCTTGCTCTTACTCGTCAAAACTTACCTCTTTTAGAGGGAAGTGGTAAAGAGGCTCTTAAGGGTGGATATATTATTAAAAGAGAAAAAACTAATTTGCAGATAATACTTTTAGCTTCAGGTAGTGAAGTCCAACTAGTATATGAGGCTGCTGACTTATTGGAAGAAAAGGGTATCGGAACGAGAGTTGTAAGTATGCCTTGCTTTAACATATTTGAAGAACAAAGCAAAGAATACAAAGAAGAAGTACTTCCAAAATCAATAAGGAAAAGACTGGCAGTAGAAGCTGGAAGTGAATTAGGTTGGTACAAATATGTAGGACTAGACGGACAAGTTATAGCTATGCAAAGTTTTGG
>CAZRHX010000029.1:0-3100 GCA_964599855.1 uncultured Tissierella sp.
GGGACTCGAACCCCCAACCACTTGGTTCGAAGCCAAGGACTCTATCCAATTGAGCTACGGGTGCTTATAGATAAAATAATACTTTATATAATTGTTTTTGTCAATTATTTTTATACTAGCAATTCATTAATAACTCTTGCAATCAATGTTCTTGGTAAGATTACCATCTTTTGCGAATGTTTTTTAACCAACTCTTTCATTTTTTGAGAATATCCCATACAATCTAAAACTATATAATCTATGTCTTTGTCTTTGAAAAACTTAGATGTCTCTTTAATGGCTTTGATATCTTCATATGGTGAGGCTACTTTTATTTGTATTTCCACTTCTGATTTATTCCATGTATTTGTTATTGCATTTATTTGTTCATCCTTTGGTACAATAACTCCCAGTTTTTTTTCAAGAGTTAGTTTTGAAACTACTCCATGCAATATTTCTTTAGGAGTTAATAAAGGCTTGCTATGCTTATAGTTTGGAAACTTACCTGTACACAATATAAGTATCATATCTACATGTTCTTCTAGCTCTATAATACAAGTTTGCATGGATTCTATGATTTTACCTTCACTTAATATAACTTGACTACCATCTTTCATTCTTGAAACAAGAATCTTTTCTCCTTCTTGAGGACTAAATTTATCTTTTACTTCTTGATGTGTATATTTATCCAATATTCCTTTTTCAATAATGGTGATATTTTTATTTAATATTACTTTTAAATCTTCTGTCAAATCAACTCTAGGTGATTGACCAATTGTTATAATTCCAAGCTTTGCCACAGAAATACACTCCTTTATTAATTACTTTAATTGTTCTTTTTCCAAGCTACACAAATCATATTTTATATGATATAGTAAATATTAATAAATTTAGGAATTAAAAAAATATTAAAGCTATGAAAATGAGGTAATAATATGAAACTTGAAGAATTTGTAGAGCGTTCTAATCTTAATATATTAACTAAAAGTTTTTATGATAAAAAAGCTATAATAAAAAATATTTCTATTGTATTGTCATTGGGTGATCTCCATTGGATAAAAAAAGACGACTTTGTTATTATAATACCTAAGTTTATATCTAAGAAAGAATTAGAATCCTTAATAAAAAGTCTAGCATCAAAAAATATTCTAGCTTATTTAATAGTTACAGGGAAAAAAATCTCTTTTTCTACTATAGACATATCCGAAAAACTTAATAAATCACTCCTCTATCATAAATCAGATAGAGATTTATCAAGTTTTTGGAGTTTAATGTACAATATTTTCATAAATAAATATTCACTAGAAAAATTAGAAGAATTTTTATTTACTCAATTAAAGTATAATTTGATAAATTTAATGAATACAAGGTATTTTAACGAAAAAAATATTATTAGATTAATAAGTATCTTCTTTAACAGGGAATGCTACTTATTATCTCCTCAATCTAATATACTATATTATGGTAAAAATAATATGCCCAATGATCTACCACTGATGGATTGGTCAAGATCAATATCTGACTCAAGTCAAAAACAATCCTATAGATTTGAGCCTATAAGTTTGTTATACAAGGAAGAGGTTTATCTTTGCTTTCCCTTGAAAACAGAAAAAACTATATTGGGGTTTTTCTGTATTGAAAATAGTCATCAAGGATTAAATAATATCGAGATCCCTAAGATATATGAAATACTCCCATTTTTTATTATATGTGCATCACATCATTCTACTTCAAAACTTATTAAGCGAAAATCATTTGACGATTTTCTTAAAAATATTTTATATCAATTTACAGAGGATATCGAAGAAATCAAAAAAGAATCTGTTAAATTTGATATCGAATATTATAAAAATAGATTTATATGGGTTATAGATATCCAGTCTCTAAATAAAAATATAGAAATAAAAGATACCTCTATATTTTCAAAAATATTAAGTCATATAAAAAACTTATCGAAAAAGTTTTTTTATAAAAATATATTTTTATCTGAGAAAAATACAGTTATATCTATACAAGAAAAAGAAGATATTTTAGATGAAATATATATAGCCAAATATAGAGATATATTGAATTCACTTGAAATTACTTTTCCAGAGTTTAAATTTCATTTCGGTTTTAGTAGAGCATATATGAAGTTGGAAGATCTATCAAAAGCATATGAAGAAGCCTTATTTAGTATTTCCATTGGCAAAAAGATATTTGGTTCTAGTGAAAACATTTTCAATTACAATGATTTATTGGTATATCATCTTTTATATGATCAGAAAGATAATAATATAATTGAAAGACTTTATTACAATACTATCTTTCCTATAAAAACTTATGATTTAGAAAACAATGATGTATTATTAAATACCTTGATATCGCTCATAGGGAATAATTTTAATTTCACCTCTACTTCAGATGAACTATTTATTCATAGGAACACATTATATCAACGATTAAATAAAATTGAGTCCATTATAAAAATGACAATTAAAAGCTCTGAAACAAGACTCTTACTAAATTTAGGACTAAAATATAAAGATATTATTGAAATAATAGAAAATGATAATAATAGATGATTATTTTCTATATTCTATTTTACCGTCTATTATTGTCATCATTATATTTGTCATGCTCTTAAATGGATCTCCATCTAATACTACTAAGTCTGCATCTTTACCTATCTCTATGCTACCTATTCTATCTTCTAAGCCTAGCATCTTTGAGGGGTTTATAGTTATAGACTTTAAAACATCTTCATATCCCATGCCATTTTTAGCCATTAAGCAAGCTGATAAGAGTAATAATTCTATATTTATATCAGGGTGATCTGTAGATAAGGAGATTTGAATTCCATTTTCACATAATAGATTGCCTATATCATCTCTTCTGTTTATATTTTCTATACTCGAGTTATCTTTTAATAGAGAATTGACTATTACAGGTATATCATTTTTATATAATTCATCTATTGCCATATAAGCTTCTGTACAACCATTTATTATTATATTTATCCCAAATTCATTTTTGATTTCTATTGCTTTTAATATATCTTGAATTCTATTTGCAGTTATTTTAAGTGGAATCTCACCTTTCAAGATAGGTATCAAACTTTCATATTTACTATTATAGTCTT
>CAZRHX010000029.1:3110-6115 GCA_964599855.1 uncultured Tissierella sp.
TTTTACTATTTGTTTTTTTTTCTATATATTCTTTAGTCTTCTCCAAGTTTTCACGAATAGTATTTACAACACCCATTCTTGAAAGTGAGAATTTAGGTCTATCCCCAAGGGTTGCTTTTATATCAATAGAAGATGATATTACTCTTTGTTTTAAATCTCTATTATTGGTCTTTATAGCGCAGCTTTGAGCTCCCAGTGCATTTAAATTACCAGAATTTACAACTACTGTTGTAACTCCAGCTTTTAGTGCCCTTTCAAAGTATTCATCTTTTATGTTTATTCCATCTAATGCTTTGAATTCAGCTATTGATTCTTGATTTTTCTCATCTGAACTTTCTTCTTCTACTTTGGTAGCTGATTCAATGAGACCTATAGATGTAGATATATCTATAAGTCCTGGAATAACTATCATGTTCTTTAAATCTATCTCTTCTGCATTTACTTGATAGATATTAGAAGCTATATTTATTATCTTACCTTGATCTATTAAAATATCTCCATATCTTATATTTTCATCATATACCGTAATTATTTTAGCATTTTTTAATAGTAACATAGCTCCTCCTTTTATTTTCTGGAATAAACTATTTCTCCATTTATTATTGTAGTGACTACATTCGTTCTAATCTCAAGAGGATCACCGTCATATATGACTAAGTCCGCATCTTTTTCACATTCTATACTACCTAGTCTATCTTCTATCTCCATAGCTTTTGCTGGATTTATCGTCAACATTTTTATAGCTTCATTATAATCTAATCCATCCTTAACCATCAGACCTAAAAATGAAGATAGGTATCTAGCATTTGAAAAGGGATGATCTGAAGTCATAGATATATTAAATCCTCTTTCATTTAAAATATTTACAGCTCTTGAAGATGCATTTATTAATTCTCTTTTGCTTTTCACCATAAAAGGAGGTCCTAAAAGAACATGCATATCCTTATTTTCTATTTCATCACATATCAAATGTCCCTCAGTGAAATGATCTAAGGTATATCTAAATCCAAATTCATCACAAATTCTTATAGCTGATAATATATCATCAGCCCTATGTGCATGAATCTTTAAAGGTATTTTCTTTTCTATAACAGGTCTATATATTTCCCAATAAATATCTTTTGAGACTTCTTTATTTTTTCTCATTTCAATATATAAGACAGCCTTCTCGAACTCTTCTCTTATCATAGATGATATAGCCATCCTACTAGAAGGTGACTCACCTTTAGGTCCATATACACTTTTAGGATTTTCTCCAAAAGCTACTTTTAAAGCGCTATATTCTTTTACTAACATATCTTTTATCGTATTTCCATGAGTCTTAAGTATTGAAGCTTGACCTGCTATCAAATTGCCACTTCCTGGTGTCACCATTACAGTTGTAAATCCAGCTTTCTTTATTTGATCAAAACTCTTATCTCTTGGATTTACTCCGTCTATGGCTCTCATCTGTGGTGTGATAGGTCTTGTACATTCATTTCCATCATTGCCATCATGAGTGTCTGTCCACATACCTATATGACTATGGGCATCGATAAAACCAGGTAAGATCTTATTTCCATCTGCCTCTATAATCTTTAGAGATCCTCTAATATCTAAATCTTTTTCTATCTTTTTTATCTTTTTATTTTCTATCAAAATATCCGCCTCTATAAAAAAGCCTCTTCTGACATCATAAATCTCTCCATTTTTAATTAATATTTTCATTTTTCTCTCCACTACCATCAGTCTTCTTTTTTCAATAGATCAATTATTATTCCAATATATACTTTTGTTGAATTTATAATATCTTCTATATCTACATTTTCATTATAAGAATGAATTCCCTCAGTGTTTGCTGGACCATATTGTATGGTAGGGATGTTTTTATATCTATAATATCTAGCATCACTTGATGCCCACTGATATGCTGGTAAAACTTCTTTATCCCAGATTTTCTCTGCATTATTTACAGCTGACTTGACTATATCTTCTTCAACGTCAGTATAGTTAGCATCTGAATTCCAATTGAAGTCATACTCTATTCCAGTTAAATCTAGATCATCAATTATATTTTTAACTTCGCCTTTAATATCATCTGCCTTCACACCGATTGGCATTCTAATATCAACTGCAGCTTCACAAAAATCGGGAACCATATTGGTCTTTATACCACCTTTTATTGTACCGATGTTTACAGCTACATGGTCTATTACATTTTCTACACCTTCTACTTTTAATGCGCCTTTTGCTATGCTTTTGGAATCTTTCAGTACTTGTCTTTGACTTTCATCAAACTTACCCTTTATTTCTGACATTTTTTCAATTTTTGAAAGAACCTTCATAAGTTTAGTTATGGCATTTTCTCCTACATATTGACCTATACTTCCATGAGCAGATTTTCCATAGGACTTTAGATGTATCCAAAGAGAACCCTTTTGTCCTACTTCGCAATTGCTATAGGATGTAGGTTCTGCTACTAAACAAGCATATGCATGGTCTGCATATCCACTATCTAAAAGCCATTTAGTACCAAAATCTCCTCCTGTTTCTTCATCAGAAACAATGTGCAATTTTATGTTTCCATCTAGTTCTATCTTGTTTTGGGCAAGAAGTTTAACTGCAAAAAGTATGCCGGCTAGTCCAGCTTTCATATCAGAAGTTCCTCTTCCCAATATTTGATTAGATGTAATTTCTCCAGAAAAAGGATCAAAGTCCCATTTATCTCTGTCACCTACCGGTACTACATCGGCATGTCCATTTAATATTAAAGTTTTGCCATCATTTTTTCCATAACTTGCTATAATATTTGGAAATTCTTCTTTTATACTTAGGATTTCTTTTTCTATAGATTCATGCTCTAAATATTTATATATATAATCAATTACCTCTTGTATTTCTCCGTTTGGATTTACACTTGGTATCTTTATAAGTTCAGAAGTAAGATTCAATAGTTCGTCTTTTCTTTCATCAATCAAGCTCCATAATTCTTTGATGCCTAAGTGATAGATATTGGCAGTTCTTTG
>CAZRHX010000029.1:6125-8411 GCA_964599855.1 uncultured Tissierella sp.
TTATGTCTTTATTCATTTTTTTCATTTCCTTTCTCTTCATATAAAAAACATGCTACTTTATGATTTCTACCCACATCTATCAACTCAGGATTTTTCTGACTGCAAATATCCATCTCATGAGGGCATCTACCTGTTAAAGGACAGCCTTTAGGAAGATCCAAAGGATTTGGAATCTCACCTTCTAATGTCAACTTTTCTTTTTCTTCAAAGGGATTTTCAGGTGGTATAGCTGAAAAGAGAGCTAAAGTATAAGGATGCTTAGGATGACTATATATACTTTCATTATCTCCTATCTCTACTATCCTTCCTAAATACATTATTGCAATTCTATCACTGATATATTTTACTACACTTAAATCATGAGAAATAAATATATAGGTCAAACCATATTTTCTCTGAAGTTCTTTAAATAAATTTAATACTTGTGCTTGAACAGAAACATCCAGTGCTGAAACAGGTTCATCACATATTATAAGTTTAGGATCAAGTGCCAGAGCCCTTGCTATATTTATTCTTTGTCTTTGTCCACCACTAAACTCATGGGGGTATCTGCTGTAATGTTTAACATCTAGTCCAACTTCTTCTAATAGAGTTTCAACTTTTTCTCTACGCTTTTTAGAGTCGCCAATATTATGTATGACCATTGGCTCTTCTATCAAATAACCTGTTGTCTTTCTAGGATCCAAAGAAGAATATGGATCTTGAAATATAATTTGAATATCTTTTCTCATGCTTTTTAATTCGGCCCCTTGTAGATCGTTTATCTTTTTTCCATTATATATTATTTCTCCTTCTGATGGATCTAATAACTTTATAATGGTTCTCCCAAGTGTTGATTTCCCACAACCTGACTCTCCAATTATTCCAAGTGTTTCTCCTCTATATACTTGGAATGATACATTGTTTACTGCCTTTAATGTTTTAGGCTTTCCAAATAACTTTTTACTTCTAATTTTAAAGTTCTTTGATAAATTATTTACTTCTAATATTAGATCTTTCATAATTAAATCTCCTTTCTCTCAAGAGTTTTTTCCCTTGTTTGAAAATGGCAGCTAACAAAATGTCCTTCTTCTACTTCTATTAGTTCTGGCATCTTTGTTCTACAAATTTCTTGAGCATAAGGACATCTATAATGAAAATTACAAAAGTTACCAGTAAGTCTTAAGTCTGGTGGGTTTCCCTCTATAGTAGTCAAAAGCTTACTACTATCTTGACTTAATTTCGGCATGGAATCTAATAGTCCCCAGGTATATGGATGCAATGGATTTTTATATAACTCTTTTACCTTTGCATATTCTACAGTTTTGCCTGCATACATTACCATGACAGTATCACACATGTCCCAAACTACACCTAGATTGTGAGTGATCATAAGTATGGATGTATTGGTCTTTTTTTGTACATCTTTTAATAAATCAAGTACCCTAGCTTGTACAGTAACATCTAATGCAGTAGTTGGTTCATCGGCAATTATCAATTTCAAATCTCCTACCAATGACATAGCTATCATAACTCTCTGTCTCATTCCGCCTGAAAACTCATGGGGATAAGAGTTAAATCTATCCTCGGCATCACTTATACCAACATTAATAAGTGCATCTATTGCTATTTGTTTTGCTTTTTCTTTTGAAATTTTCTGGTGCGTTAATATAACTTCTATCATCTGTTCTCCAATTCTGTATACTGGATCTAAAGAGGTCATAGGATCTTGAAATATCATTGAAATATCTCTACCTCTTATGCTTAATAGCTCTTTATTACTCATTTTAAGTATATCTTTACCTTCAAATAGTACCTCTCCATTTACAATCTTACCAACGGGCTTGCTAACAAGTCTTACAATCGATGAGGCAGTCACACTTTTTCCTGAACCTGATTCGCCTACTATTCCCATAGTTTCACCTTTAGCTAAAGTAAAACTAACACCATCAACCGCTTTTACAATACCGGTGGAAAGATAAAAATATGTTTTTAAATCTTTGACATCTAGCAGTATCTCTTTCACTTTCCCACCTCCACTTTATATTTTAAATTACATTTTCATCTTAGGGTCAAGAACATCTCTTACGCCATCACCTAACAGATTAAAACCCAATACAGTTATAAGTATAAAAAAACCTGAGATTGTTGCGACATGAGGATAAGTATTTAAGAAATCTTTTCCACTTCTAAGTATATTCCCCCATGAAGCTGTAGGTGGTGCTATTCCAAGTCCTAAGAAGCTAAGAGCAGCTTCTGATATAATTGCACCTGCTATGCTGAGTGTTGCATATACGATAATAGGTG
>CAZRHX010000029.1:8421-12854 GCA_964599855.1 uncultured Tissierella sp.
TCTCTTATTTGAAGCTCCAATAACTCTTACAGCATTGCAATACTCTTCATTTTTTACAACATGTACTTGTCCTCTTGTAATTCTTGCATAACCTGGTATATTAGCTATTCCTATGGCAAGTATTACATTTCGGAGTCCATTGCCTAAAACGGTCATTAAAACTATTGCTAAAAGTACAAAGGGAAATGCAAACATAGCATCCATGAGTCTCATTATAATAGAATCAATTATACCACCACTATAGCCTGATATAAGACCTAGAAATATTCCTATTAAACCACCTACCAATGTACCACCAATTGCTACAAGCATAGATATACGTGCGCCATATATTATTCTACTTAAAACATCACGACCTACATCATCGGTTCCAAAGATATGTCCTTCTACTCCAGGTTTTAAATGAACTTTAGAGAGATTCATTTCATTTGGATCATGGGGAGCAAATACAGGAGATAATAAAGCTAAAAGAATCATTGCAATCACTATGACAAGCCCAATCATGGCTGTCTTATTCCTTTTTAGTTTACTCCATGGGCTATTAGCTTTCTTTTCATCAAGAAACAATTTATCTTTTAAATCCATTGTATCCATTAATTATCTCCTCCTTTGGCATCATAATTTATTTTAGGATTAATATATAGATATACTATATCTACTATTAAATTTATAAATACAAAGATAAAAGCTATCAGCAATACTGTACCTTGAATCAGCATATAATCTCTGTTTTGTATAGCATCGACAATCAATCTTCCTATACCAGGCCAGCTAAAAATAGTTTCCGTAAGTATAGCTCCTGACAAAAGACTAGAAGTTTGTAAACCAATCACAGTAACTATTGGAGGAAGTGCATTCTTAAGAGCATGCTTCCATATAACGCTTCTTTCTTTTATGCCTTTAGATCGCAATGCTTTTATATAATCCTCTTTTATAACATCTAACATACTTGACCTAGTTACCCTGGCAAAGGTTGCAGCAGGTATTGTGGCAAGTGCAACTCCTGGCAGTATGAGATGACTTACAAAATCCCAAAGCCCATTTTGTAAACTGCCCATGCCAATGGATGGCAACCACTGTAAATTTACACTAAATACTAAAACCAACATAAGACCTAGCCAAAAAATAGGCATAGATACACCAATAAGTGCTATTATCATTGAAATATAGTCAAACATAGAATATTGTTTTGTTGCCGAAATTATACCTATTGGTATTCCTATCATTAAAGCAAGTATGAGACCTACTGCTGAAAGTAAAAGCGTATTAGGAAATCTTTCAAATAATAAAGTTGTAACAGGTTGCCCATATTGATAAGACTTACCGAAGTCTCCCTTTAATACACCTTTTAAGTACATTACATATTGTTCTCCAATACTTTTATTTAATCCTAATTCTTCTCTTAGTTCTTCAACTGCTTCTACAGGCGCTTGTGGACCAAGCATAGTAGATGCTGCATCTCCTGGTATTATTCTAGTAATAACAAATATAATTGTAGAAACTAAAAACAAAATAGGAATTAGTTGAAGAAGTCTTTTAAATATTGTCTTTAACAATTCCTCACCCCCTAATTTTTTTTAAATAAAAGCTCTGCAATTCGCAGAGCCTTTCTTTAAATTAATCATTAAGCCATACATTTATATCTTCTGAAACAAATATATTCTTTTTATCTGCTCTTGTTTCAAAACCTTCAACAGATGGGTTAAATCCATTTATAGTTTTTTCATTTGCATAGTCTATTCTTGAGTAATTCTCAGTTATTAATTTTAAAGCTTCTTTGTATAATTTTGTTCTTTCTTCTTGATCTGTTACCTTTAAAGCATCGTCTAAAAGCTTGTCTACTTCAGGTTTATTAAATCCTTGTCCATTTCCAAGAGCTCCTATTTCTGAACTATGGAACATCTTATTTAGGAAGAAGAATGGATCTGGATACCATGTCCAACTCATTCCATATATATCTGCCTTACCTTTTGATGCTATATCACTAAATGTTCCCCACTCCGCTGTGTTTACATTAAGATCTATATTAAGATTATCTTTTAAATAACCTTGTAATATAGTAGCCATCTTAACCCTATCCGGTGCATCAGATGTGTATATATCTAAAGTAAAACCATCTTCATAACCTGCTTCTTTAAGAAGTTCTTTTGCAAGTTTTGGATCATATGAAGGAACTAAGTCTTCTAAAGACTCATCATATCCCCAAGATCCTGGAGGTAATGCCAAATAAGCTCTATCTGCTTCCTCGTATTGGTATATTCCTTTAACCATCTCTTCTATATCTACCGCTCTTATTATTGCTTCTCTAACCTTTATATCAGCAGTAGGTCCTTCCATTAGGTTCATGTATATATATGCTACATGAAGTCCTGGTACTTCTTGAATGTTTAAATTCTTATCTTCTTTAACTATTTTTACACTTTCTCCACCTAAATCTGTAGCCATATCAATTTCTCCAGTTCTAAGTGCATTACTCATTTGGTTTCTGTCTGTTATAAAACTGATAACTAGTCCATCAAGATAAGGCTTCTTTTGCCAATAGTCTTCATTTCTCTTTAAAACTGCTTCTTGGTCAATTTTAAATTCTTCAAGTACAAAAGGTCCAGTTCCAACTAGGTTGAATCCAAATTTATCTCCATGACCTTCTACTTCTTCTTTGGGAACTATTGAGTTACCTGCGTCAGTTAAAGCAGTTAAGAATGCTGCATCTGGTGCCTTTAAAAAAGCTTTAATTTCAAAATCGTTGATTACTTCGATCTTTTCTAGCATACCAAGTCTATTTAATGCTGACTCATTTGCAGATCTTTCTAAAGAATATTTAATATCTTCAGCTGTCATCTGTCTTCCATCTTGGTATTCACCTTTTTGGAAGTAAACATCATCTCTTAATTTAAATGTATATTCTGTTCCCTCATCATTAACGGACCATTCAGTAGCAAGCTTTGGCTTGATTTCACTTAAATCTTGTGAATAGTCTATTAGAGTGTCACATACATTTATTATAATATTACTTTCATATACTCCTGTATATAATATAGGATCTAAGTTCTTAGCTGTAGATGTCAAAGCAACTTTTAAAACTCCACCAAACTTATCCTCTTCTGCAACAGTTGTTGGATCCTTTACACCTTTACTTCCTCCATTTCCCCCATTATCATCTTTTTTATCTGGATCTCCACAACCCACAACCAAAGTTAAACTAAAAACTAAAACTAACAACAATGCTATGATTCTTTTGATTTTTTTCATGTCTTTCCTCCTCAAATATAATTTTTAAATACCTTTAGTTTGAAATCTTTCCATATCTCCATAAAGTTTTTTAAGTAAATGTAATTCATCTTTATCATAAAAAGAAAATTTCTTTTCTCCAAAATCTTTGGCAACCTCAAGTATAAATCTAGAAGTTACTTCAATATCCATTATATGTGTTGCCCCTGTAGCACATCCTGCAACTGGTACTTCAGTTGTTATAGCTACACCTACTACTGGAGCCTTTGTTGAAACTGCAGGTTGCAATATACTATTTATATGGTATAAACCATTACCATAGGGTGTTATATCTTGTTGTGATAATGGGAATACATATGGAAGCTTCCCAGTGGTTCTCATCATTATTTCAAGTAGATAATCATTTGCTTTTAAGATATATCCTTCTTTTACAGTATTTGATATTGCAAATCCCTTTTTATTAATAACTTTGTTTCCCTTTGTTGTATCAACAGATATTATGGCTTCCATTTCATCAGTTACTTCCATGCTATTCATTGTTTTAATATCTACAGGCGAACCCATAAATTTAACTGGAAAATGGTCGCTTGTTGGTGCATCAGGACAAATATGTGTAGTTATTATTACATCACCCTCTAACACATCTCCTACTTTTTGCATGTCTACTAACTTTAAAGCTGTAGAAAGAGCAGATAATGCACCGTCTCCATCAGATACAAAACCTATAACTTCGGGTCTTGCACCAAGTCCACCAAGTCTTCCTATTATTCCAAGTGTAGGAGCATCTCCATCCTTGCTTCTACCATTGGAACCTATAATTTTAATTTTTATAAAATCAGTACTTCCCTTTTCTCCATTTACTTTATTTACTTCAACCTCCTTTGCACCTCTATTTTTTAAAAATTCTTCAACCTCTTTGCCACTTGCACTTGGCTTGTCTAGTAATTCATACATTTCCATAACTTGTTTGAGCATTCCATCTCCCCTTTATAGCATAATATAATTATTTTTTCTGAAAATTCTTATTAGCATTATAACATTTTTTTAATAAGACATAAGCACATAAAAATGTGCACATATTATACAATATGCACATTTGTTTACTGTTTTTATATACCATATCTTTCTTTAGCACTATCTATTATGCTAAATATAAGTTCTTCATAACTAAATTCTTCTTCTGCCATCTTACATATATCACTATA
>CAZRHX010000030.1:0-642 GCA_964599855.1 uncultured Tissierella sp.
AATAGGTGAAGCTGCTTCATGGGCTAAGGAAAAGTTTGTCTCTAATGATACTGTATTAAAAACAGTTAAAGCCTTAGTTCCAGTAGAAAGAGAAGATCCATCTTCTCCTGCGACTTACTATAAACTGCCAGGTGCAAAAGGTAGAGTTGGAATAATAAATCCTATATCATGTAAGTTTTGTGATAACTGTAATAGAGTGAGACTTACATCTGAAGGCTTGCTAAAGCTATGCCTTCATTCAAATAAAGAAATAGATTTAAAAAAAGCCTTAAGAGATGGAGAAGATATGAAGAAATTTATATTGAAGTCAATTTTAAAAAAGGAAGAATCTCACCATTTGGAAGATGGAGAATATGTAGATAAAAATATGAATCAAATAGGAGGCTAAATAAATGGAACTTACTCATTTCAATGATAAGGGTAGAGCGCATATGGTAGAAGTAGGAGAGAAAGATATAAGTAAAAGAGTGGCAAAAGCTGAAGGAAAGATTCTTTTATCGCAGAAAATACTCTCTATGATTCAAGAAGGCTCTATGAAAAAAGGCGATGTACTAGCTGTAGCACAAGTGGCAGGAATTATGGCCGCTAAAAAAACAAGTGAAATCATCCCAATGTGTCATAATATATTTATTACTGGTGTGG
>CAZRHX010000030.1:652-2530 GCA_964599855.1 uncultured Tissierella sp.
TTTGAAATATTAGAGGATGGAGTAAAAGCAATAGCAACTGTAAAAACAGAGGGTAAAACTGGTGTTGAAATGGAAGCTTTAACAGCCGTTTCACTTACCTTACTTACCATATATGATATGTGTAAAGCTATAGATAAGGGTATGGAGATAGTAGATATAAGACTTCTAGAAAAAGTGGGCGGAAAGTCAGGGAAGTATACTAGGTAGATAAGAGCTACTAGTTGTATTTTGAAAAACTTTGTATACTGAGCCTTAAATGAAGGGAAATAGATGTATAAAAAATAAAATATAATAATAATTTTAAGTTTATCATAATAAGAAATGGGTAGAATTTGTTATGATGATAGACTTTTCCATAGATTAATATTAAGTAAATTTAAAACTATTATTAATAGATTAGTTTAAAATACTACTAGTCTGTTAATATAAAAATAGTTTAGAAAGCAGTTTCGAAAATTACTTATAATAAAGTGTGTAAAATTAAAGAAGGTGATTATAAGAAAACTGTATTAAGTAAAGGAATATATAAAGATAGTTTAACTATATCTTAGTTTTAAGAAAGAATTTATCAATTTAAACCTATAACTAATATATTATTTAAAGGAGGATTATCATGTATAAGATTAATATTAATAAAAGACTATATTCACTTTTAATAGTTTTTGCAATGGTGTTATCCTTATTTACACCTATAGCACAAGATTTAGTAATAGCTGAGAGTGCAAATGTAATAACTGCAAGTGAGTACGGAAGTCAAGCATATCAACATATCAACCATCTCTCTAAAGAACTTGGAGGAGCTAGGACAGCTGGTTCGGAATTTGAAGAGATAGCAGCTAATTATATAAAAGATGAGTTTGAAAGCTATAATTATGAAACTAAGATAGAAGATTTTTCATTTGTTAGTACTAGAGGAAGCAATAAAGGAGAGACTGTTAATTCTCAAAACATAGTCGCTATAAAAAGAGGCCAATCAGAAAAACAAGTTATTATAGGTGCACATTATGACCAGGTAACAACAGGTGGTAGTGAAGGAGCATCTGACAATGCCTCTGGTCTAGGAGCTATGTTAGAAGTAGCTCAGAGGTTAAAGAATGTTGAAACAGACCATACTATATTATTTTTAGCTTTTGGCTCTGAAGAAGTTGGATTAAAAGGATCGACGGCATATGTAGAAACTATGACAGATCAAGAAATAGCTAATACAGTAGCTATGATAAATCTAGACACTATAATAGGTGGAGACTATGCTTATGTTTATGGAGGAACTAACGATAAGGGTTGGGTAAGGGATAAAGCCCTTAATATATCTGATGAACTAGGACTAGATCTTATTACTCAAGAGGGATTAAATCCTGATCATAAATGGGGCCAAACAGGAGATTGGAGTGACCATGCTCCTTTTAATAAAAAAGGTATTGCAGTAGCTTATTTTGAATCTACTAACTGGTTAGTTAAAGATGAAAATGGAGACTATACTGATGGATATATAGAAACTACTGAAGGATCTATCATGCACACAGGAAACGATACTTTAGACTTTATTGAGGCTAATTTCCCTGGAAGAATTATGGACAGATTAAATACTAATATTAGAGTTTTAGAAAAATTGTTGGTAGAAATATTATCAGATGTATCAGAAGTAGATAAATTGATATCAAGATTTAAGTCTGCAGAAACTGATATATCAGAAGATTATATTTCTAAAGTTAGAGCGGCAAGAAAAGCATATGATGCATTGACAGATGATCAAAAAGAATTAGTAATGGCTAGTAATGTTAAAAAACTAAATGAAGCAGAAGCTAAGATTGAAAATACAGGAGATAAAGCAATAGCAGCAAAAGTAGATAAATTGATATCAAGATTTAAGTCTGCAGA
>CAZRHX010000030.1:2630-12708 GCA_964599855.1 uncultured Tissierella sp.
AACAGATATATCAGAAGATTATATATCTAAAGTTAGAGCAGCAAGAGAAGCATATGATGCATTGACAGATGACCAAAAAGGATTAGTAATAGCTAGTAATGTTAAAAAACTAAATGCAGCAGAAACTAAGATTAAAGATGCAAAAGATAAAGAAGCAGCAGCAGAAGTAGATAAACTGATATCAAGATTCAGAGCTGAAGAAACAGATATATCAGAAGATTATATATCTAAAGTTAGAGCAGCAAGAGAAGCATATAATGCTCTGACAGATGACCAAAAAGAATTAGTAAGTGCCAATAATATTAAAAAATTAAATGAAGCAGAAACTAAGATAAAATATGCAGAAGATAAAGTGGCAGCATCAAAAGTAGATAGATTAATATTAAGATTCAGATCTTCAGAAAGAAACATATCACCTAAGTATATTGCTAAAGTCCAAGCAGCAAGAGAAGCATATGATGCCCTGACAGATGATCAAAAACAACTAGTAAAATCGTATAATGTTAAAAAGTTAAATACAGCAGAAGCTAAAATAAAATATGCAGAAAATAAATGGGCAGCATTAAAAGTAGATAGATTAATATTAAGATTCGGATATAAAGAACCAGTATCAGAAAAGTATATTGCTAAAGTTAAGGCAGCAAGAGAAGCATATGATGCCCTTACAGATGACCAAAAACAATTAGTAAAATCTTATAATGTCAGAAAGTTAAATGCAGCAGAAAATAGAATCTAGTAGATAAGATATATATTATTCGAAAAAACGGATAAAGAGTGCGGATTTTTAATGATATTAATTAAATAAAAAGAGGTTAGAATGAAATAGATAAATTTTTATCTAAAGTAATGATAACTTCTTTTTATTTCAAAAAATATTAAAGGAGTAAGGATAAAGCTGATTTTTTAAACGCTTCCGAGGTTGTAGGTGAAACAAAGTGGAAAAAAATTGAACCTAAAACTGATTCACCTAAGTTCATATTCTCAGTTTTTAACTTGTACATGCTTCTTTTTAGCATATTAGCTCCTTTAGTAGTATGGTTTTTTATTAGATTGATTAGACCAACTTTTTGGACCAACTTAGCTGAAGGCATAGCAATGGCTCCGCTTAAGGGACTAGGATTTGGGTTTTTAGCTCTTACATTGACTCCTATAATATTGGTACTCTTAATGATGACAGTTATAGGTATACCTCTAAGTTTTATTTTATTATCCTTATATATTATTTCAATTTACATCTCAAAGATAATAGTTTCAACGCTTATAGGATTTTTCTTCCAGAAAAAATTCAATTTATCCAATGCGCAAACTTTTTGGTTATTCTTACTAGGGTTAATAACTCTATCTATTTTAGGAATTATACCTATAGTGGGTTGGATTTTTGGTTTAGTCCTTGCATCTTTTGGACTTGGATCCATTGTTCTATATATGAAAAACTATAGAAAGAAGATATAAAGAAGATCCAGAGATAGTTGTAAAACATATAAAAAATATATTTAGATTTAGTGGAGATAACTAGCATCTAATGAGAACATTTCAAAATAAACAAATCCGTATCTGCCTTTCCATTTGAAAATAAAGAATCATTAAAGTTGATCTAGAACTTATTGTATAACCCGAGGTTGGCACATTCTATAAGCTTAAACTATCTATATTATGGGACTCATAATGTATAGCTAGTTTAAGCTTATAGTTTTTTATGTTGTAAGCAATATTTTTTTACATTCTTAAAAGTTAAATTTTTATTTTACTATAATCCCTTCTCCAAGTCTCTACACTTACATTCTTTTATTCTTTCCTTATCCTTATACATGAGTTTATCAACATGTTTGATAAAATCGTCAGCATCCATTTTTAAATCAGGTTTATAAATATCATAGCCCAAGCTAATATCTATGTCATAAGATGTAATATCAGTTTTATTAAATTCTTCAAATTTCCTTCTAACTCTTTCTATCATTTCTTCCTTAAGATTTTCATCTTCTAATATTGCAATGATTACAAATTCATCACCAGCATATCTTGATATAAAGTCTTCTGATCTAAAACTATCTATTAATATATTTGCTGTATGTTTTAGTGCTTCATCTCCTTCCATATGTCCATATATATCATTTATCTTTTTAAAGTAGTTAAGATCCAACATTACCATAAATATCAACTCATCCTCTTGCTGGTTCCTTATGCAGTTTTTTAAATATATATCTAGTTGACGCCTATTATAAAGTCCTGTTAAATAATCTTCATGTATTTGACTATTTTGTATGTTTAGGTAGATTATAAGACAAGATATCGATATTGCCAACCAGATAAATGTTTGACTGGTCAATATTATTTGTAATATTCCAGCAATGGTAGGAAAAATTGCAAATGCAAGAAGTGAATAACAATCCCTTTTTCTTATGTTTTTTCTTTCGATGATTATTTGTATATATGTGCCTATATAGTAAATATAGTAAAATATTGCATTTAGTAAAAATAAATCTCCTCTTTTATATACATTGTCTTCAGTTATGAAAAAAACTCTCTTATTATAAATACTAAGAATACATAATATAATACTTATAGCTGCTGGTATTGCAAAGATTGGGAAAAGTTTTTTAGTTCTTCTTATACTTTTATGAATATAAAAATCAGCATAAAGAGACCAAAACATAAATGGAATTGGATTTAGAATAAAATAAGTTGTTGTCAAAATTATATGTGTTTCTCTAAGTAAATATCCCGTTTGACCATTAATAGCAGCCTCAATGATATTTAAAACCATTATTAATGAAGTTGAAATTATGATTGTTAAATATAATTTTTCATCAGGTTTTATTTTCTTTTTATTAGAATTCATATTTATTAATATTACTAACAGTATTAATAAGCCTATAATATTATTTTCTGAATATAAAAAGCTGTTGGCCACTTTTATTCTCTCCCTTGAATTGTGCTTAAAATTTTTAGTTGTTAATTTTCTTTTTTATCTCTAACTTATAAAATAGTTGTCATAATTATATCATATCTCATGTAAAAGCAGAAAGTATAAATAAAAATCTATATAAAAAGGCAAAAGATATAATCTTGAGAATTATATCTTTTGCCTTCACCAGTATTATTGCTTAATACTACAAAACTTATACTAAGCTTATAAATTTTTCTATATCTTTTTCTATAAGACCTAGCGAGTTTCTGAAGAATTCTGGATCATGTATATCTATATTCATTTTAAGAGCTACATCCCTTATATTATTTTTCCCTGTAGCATTTAGTAAACTATCATATTCTTTTACAAACTTATCTCCGTCTTTTAAATATTTTGAATATAACCCTTTAGAAAAAAGCAAGCCAAAGGAATATGGAAAGTTATAAAAATTACGACCTGCCGAATAGTAATGAGGCTTGTTTAACCACATATAAGGATGCAACAGAGAGTGGTCTAGTCCATCTCCATAAGCTTTTTTCTGGGACTCTATCATGATCTCTTTTAATTCAACTAGGGATAATGGATGACTTTCTCTAGCTGCAAAGAGACTTTTTTCAAATATAAATCTACTGTATATATCGACTATAACTTGAGCTGCATCTGATATAGAGCTTTCAAGTATACTTAGCCTTTCCTTTTTATTTGCGTTTTTAAGAGCTGCGTTTACAACGATAGTTTCACAAAATATTGAGGCGGTTTCAGCTATAGGCATAGGGTAGCTAGCGTTTAAAATAGATTCATCCATAAGGATTGAGCCATGGTAGGCGTGACCTAGTTCATGGGCTAAGGTAGTCATATTGGAAAAACTTCCATCAAAGTTTACAAGAACTCTACTTTCTCCTATTGGATGGAGGTTAGAACAAAAGGCTCCACCTCTTTTTCCAGCTCTTGGCTCTACATCAATCCAATTTTTTTCATAAGCATTTTGAACAAAGTCGCCCAGTTTTTGACTAAAACTATTGAAGTTTTCTACAATATAATCTATCGCTTCATCATAGGTAAATTTCATATCTACTTCTCCTATAGGTGCAAATATATCGTAGAAGGGTAGTCCGTTTTCATGACCTAAGATTTCAGCTTTTTTTCTAAAATACTTATGAAAGATTGGTAAAAATTCTTCTATAGAGCTTATCATAGTATGGAGAGTCTTTTGATCCATTCTCGAATTTACTAGAGTTTCTTCTAGGGGTGATTTAAAAGCTCTAAGTTTAGAAATGCTTATAACTTCACCTTTTATAGCATTTAAAGCCGCAGCTGAAGATTCTTCTATTTTTTTATAGGCTTCTAGTTCTGCATAGTAAGCTTTTTTTCTTGTATCTGGATCTTTATCGTAGGCTAAGTTTCTAACAATTGGAAGAGGCAGTTCTACCTTATTGCCATCTAAATCCATAGCTACAAAAATAGTGGAAGTCAGTATATTTTGAAGACTTGCCCAAGCGTTTGAGCCCGTGTTTTTCATCTTTGATATAAGGATTTCTTCATTTTCGCTTAAGAGATATTTGGTGTTTTCTTTTATTTCCTTTAAGATAAAAGAATGTTCTTTTAAAAGCTGTGAAGATTCTATGATTTGATCTAGATTATCTATTGATTTTATAAAGTTTTTAAAATCAACCTCTGGTTTTGTAAGATTTGTGTAGAGAAGTGACAACCTATCCATTTCCCTTATAGCTCTTTCGTCTTTAGCATCTACACTAGAAGAGAGCGATGCAAAAGCCCTAAGTTTTGTAAATAGAGAAACTATTTCTCTAGAGAATTTTATATAGTCTTCAATTAAATTTATGGAATCACCATCTAGCTTTATATCTTCTTTTAACCATTGGGTAAAATCTTTAATAAGTCCTTCTAATATTTTAATATCATTTTTATATTCCTCTGATTCAAAACCAGAGTAAAGTTCATCTAAACTCCATTTCATACTCTAACACTCCTCAGTTATTTGCTTTATCTAATATTTAAGTATTATACCATATAAAGGTCTAATGAAAGATAAGATGAGTTTTAAAGAGGAAAAAGATTATTGAAAATAAAAAGCTTGCAATTCTTATGATTTAAGTATATAATTCATAGGTTATATACAATAAGGAGGAAAAGAATGTCAAAATTAAAATTTAACGAAATAGACCTAAGCAAAGAAATGCAAAAAAGTATTTCTGAAATGGGATTTGAGGAGATGTCTCCAATCCAAGAAAAGGCTATTCCTGTCGTATTAAGTGGTAAAGATATTATAGGACAAGCACAAACAGGTACAGGTAAAACTGCAGCCTTTGGTATACCAATATTAGAAATGGTAAAGAGCAGTGATAAATCTGTACAGGCGCTTGTATTATGTCCTACGAGAGAATTATGCATTCAAGTTGCGGAAGAAATCAAGAAACTTGGAAAGTTTACAAAAGGAGTTGGAGTACTACCAGTATACGGTGGTCAGCCAATAGATAGACAGATAAGAGCCTTAAAAAAGGGTGTTCAAGTAATAGTGGGAACTCCAGGAAGACTTATAGACCATATAAAAAGAAAAACTATAAAAGTTGATAATGTAAAATTCATGGTACTTGACGAAGCAGACGAGATGTTTGACATGGGTTTTAGAGATGACATAGCACTTGTAATGGATAGACTTCATGAAGATAGACAAACTATATTTTTCTCAGCGACCATGCCAAAAGATATAATAAATTTTGCATCTAAATATCAAAATAATCCTGAGATTATAAAAGTAGCTCATAAAGAATTAATAATACCTCAAATAGAACAATTCTATTATGAAGTAAAAGAGCATATGAAAACTGAAATATTAAGTCGTGCAATAGATATATATAATCCTAAACTATCTATAGTATTCTGTAATACTAAGAGAAAAGTAGATGCCTTAAACGAAGAGCTTTCAGGTAGAGGCTATCTTGTAGATGGACTTCATGGAGACTTAAAGCAAAATCAAAGAGATACTGTAATGAATAAATTTAGAAGAGGTTCTATAGATATACTTGTAGCTACAGATGTTGCAGCTAGAGGTCTTGATGTAGATGATATAGATTTAGTTATCAACTATGATTTACCTCAAGATGAAGAATATTATGTTCATAGAATAGGTAGAACTGCAAGAGCAGGTAGAGAAGGAATAGCAATAAGCTTTGTAACAAACAGAGATAATAATAAAATGAGAAACATACAGAGATATGCTAATATAAAGATAAAGAGAAATGATGTACCAACATTAAAAGATATGGAAGAAACCTCTACAACTACTATGCTGGATAAGATAAAAGATGGCATAGAAGATAAGGATTTAAATAAATATAAAAAGATTGTAGATGGACTTATAGAAGAAGGACTTACTTCTGTAGATATAGCATCAGCTCTTTTGAAGTTCTATATGGATGCAGACAAATCAAATAAACATCAAGAATTAGATATGATCGACTTTGGAAGGAAATCTCTAGGAATGACTTCACAGGCAGGTTCTAGAAATAAAGCTTCTTCTAATAGAAAATCAGGAGATATGAAGAGACTTCATATAAGTATAGGAGATAGAAAAGGCGTAAGACCTAGACATCTTTTAGCAGCTATCATTCAAAATGGTGGAATAGATAAAGCTTCCGTAGGAAAAATAGATGTATACGATAAGTTTTCCTTTGTAGAAGTAGACAAGGGTGTAGCTAGAAAAGTAATGGAGACATTAAACAACGAAGAGATAAAAGGAACTCGAGTGAGAGTTGAGATAGCTAAACCTAGAAGAAAATAATTGCAAAAAACTTGCGATCAATATGGATTGTGAGTTTTTTTATGCCCAAAAATAGTATATAATGAATAATAAGTAGATATAATTGAGATGAGGAGTGATTTTGATGGGTAAAGAAAATTTAAGTCCGCTTAGAGCAGCTCAGGAACAAATTAAAATAGCTTGTGATGCACTTGGCTTAGAGGAAAGTGTTTATGAATTACTAAAAGAGCCACAAAGAGTTATAGAAATTTCAATTCCAGTAAAGATGGACAATGGTGGAGTAAAGATATTTAAAGGCTATAGATCTCTTCACAACAATGCAGTTGGTCCGGGAAAAGGTGGACTCCGTTTTCATCCTGCAGTTGATTTAGAAGAAGTTAAAGCTTTATCTGTTTGGATGACTTTTAAATGTTGTATAACAGGAATTCCGTATGGTGGAGGTAAGGGCGGAATAACAGTAGACCCAAAGACTCTTTCAAAGGGAGAACTTGAAAGATTATCAAGAGGATACATAAGAGGCCTTCATAGGTATTTAGGAGAAAAAATAGATATACCAGCACCAGATGTAAATACAAATGGTCAAATCATGGCATGGATGGTAGATGAATATATAAATCTTACTGGGAAACATGAATTAGGTGTAATCACCGGAAAGCCATTAGAACTCGGTGGATCAGAAGGAAGAAATGAAGCTACAGGCTTTGGCGTGGCATTGACAGTAAGAGAAGCTTGTAAAAAGCTTGGTATAGATATAAAAGACGCAAGAATAGCGGTTCAAGGATTTGGAAATGTTGGAAGCTTTACTGTAAAGCATCTAGAAAATCTTGGCGCCAAAGTAGTTTCTATAGGGCTTAGAGAAGAGGCTATCTATTGCGAAGATGGACTTAAATATGAAGATTTAAAATTTAAATTAGTAGAAAAAAATTCAACTTTAGCAGATTTAAAAAATACTAAACATATAAGTCTAGAAGAGTTTTGGTCTTTAGATGTAGATGTATTGATTCCTGCTGCAATAGAAAATGCAATAACAGAAGAAAATGCAGACTTCATAAATGCTAAAGTAGTTGCAGAAGCTGCAAATGGACCTATAACTCCAAATGCAAATAAAGTATTAGATGGTAAAGGAATTATTGTCACACCCGATATACTTACAAATTCAGGAGGAGTTACTGTTTCATATTTTGAATGGGTTCAAAATTTAAATGGTTATTATTGGAGCGCAAGAGAAGTAATAGAAAAACAAGAAAAAGCTATGGTAGATGCATTTGAAAATGTTTGGGATATCAAAGAAGAGTATGGAGTAAACCTTAGAAAAGCAGCATATATGTTTAGTGTTAAACAAGTAGCAGAAACTATGAAGATAAGAGGATGGTATTAAAAATTTATTAGAGGTGAAAAAATGAAAATGTTTAAATCAGACAATGTATCTGGGGTCCACCCCAAAGTACTGAAATCAATAGAAGAAGCAAATATAGGTCATGAAAGTCCATATGGTGGAGATACTTATACTAAAAAGGCTATAGAAAGCATAAGAAATCTATTAGGAGCAGACGTAGACGTATACTTCACATTACTGGGAACTGCAGCAAATGTAATAGGTTTAAGTGGTCTCTTAAAGTCATTTGAGGCTGTCGTATGTACGGAAACAGCACATATAAATACAGACGAATGTGGTGCCTTTGAAAACTTTACTAGCTCTAAAATACTTTATACTCCTGAACATGATGGGAAAATAAAGATAGAAGATATAAAGAAGTTTCTAACTCATAAGGATGATGAACATAGAGTTCAACCTAAGATAATCTCCATTTCTCAAACTACTGAAACGGGAACACTTTACTCAGTTGAAGAAATAAAAGAACTTGCGGACTTTGCCCATGATAACCATATGTACTTACACCTAGATGGCGCAAGAATCGCAAATGCTATAGTGGCATTAGATTCTTCTTTTAAAGAGATGATAACGGATACAGGAGTAGATCTCTTCTCTCTTGGAGGAACTAAGAATGGAATGATGATAGGAGAAGCTATAGTTTCATTTAATAAAGAAATAAGTAAGAACTTTAAATACCATAGAAAACAGGGAATGCAACTTTTATCCAAGATGAGATTTGTATCTTGCCAATTTATCCCATATATAGAAGAGGAAGTTTGGAAAGAATGTGCAAGCAATGCAAATGATATGGGATCTTATTTAAAAGAAGAATTGAGACAATGTAGAGGGGTAAAGGTCCAAGAAGGATTTAAAACAAATATGATATTTGCAAACTTTGATAAAAAAATCATAGACAAGCTACAAGAAGAGTTTGGATTTTATCTAATAGATGAAGAAACAAACTTAGTTAGACTTGTAACTTCATTTGACACTGAAAAAGAAGATATAGACAAGTTTATAGAAGCCATAGAGAAATTAGGATAAGAAATTTAGTAATAAAACTTAAAATATTAAAAAGGATGCTGAACTATTTTAAAATAGTTTGGTATCCTTTTTTAAGTCAATATCTTATCAATTTAAAACATTAGCAAAGAAAACAATATAAAAGAAAGATTTAGCTGAGTTTTGTCGAATAGATTGAGTAGAGTGTCTATATAAATCTATCTAATATGATATAATATTATTTAAATATAGATAAAAGGAATCCTTACATAATCTAGTAAGAAGTAGGGGGTAATGGAATTGACCTATCAATCAGAAGCACAACTCGAAAATAAATTAATAGATCTTTTAGTAGATGGCGGATATAAGAGAATCTATATAAAAGATGAAGAAGATCTAATCCTTAACTTTAGAGAGCAATTAAATCTGTTTAATATAAAAAACTTAGAAAATGAGCCTTTAACTGATGCTGAATTTGAAAGATTTCTAACCCAGATAAATGGAAAGAGCATATTTGCCTCTAGTAAGATACTTAGAATGAAACAAGAACTAGCTAGAGATGACGGAACAAAGGTATTTTTAGAGCTTATGAATACCAATGACTGGTGTAAAAACAACTTTCAAATATCCAATCAAACAACTATGGAAGGAAAGTATGTAAATAGATATGACGTAACTCTGTTTATAAATGGCTTGCCTCTAGTGCAGATAGAACTTAAAAGAAGAGGACTCGACTTTAAAGAAGCTTTCAATCAGATTCAAAGATATAGAAGACACTCCTATAAAAGTCTTTTTAGATATATACAGATATTTGTAATAAGTAATGGAGTAGATACAAAGTACTTTGCAAACTCTGATGGAGAGATACTTTTTAGTCAAACTTTCTATTGGAGTGATAAAGAAAACAATAGGATAACTACACTCTCTGAATTTGGAAAGACTTTTTTAGAAAAATGTCATATGTCAAAGATGGTATCTAGATATATGGTTTTAAACGAAACAGATAAGATGCTTA
>CAZRHX010000031.1:0-11938 GCA_964599855.1 uncultured Tissierella sp.
AAGTTTTTTTCTATATTCATAATAAGGACTCTAAGGAGGTAGCAGAAGATATTCTTTCAGGTATAATTAATTTTGGATTTATTGGTGCAAAATATTCTTATGAAGGAATTGAGTATATAGATTTTTTCCAGGATAAGTTAGTGCTAATAACTTCTCCAGAGAAAAAGTTTGATAGCTCACCTCCTAGTCTTGAAGACTTGATAGGAGAAGAAATCATCCTAAGAGAGGAAGGCTCAGGTACAAGGCAAATTATTGAAAATGCTTTAAAGGCAAAAAAATTAGATCTAAATATATTTCAATCAAAGACCATCAATTATAGTTTGGAAGCCATTAAGAAGATGGTAGCTTTAAATATAGGTATCAGTTTTGCATCTGATATTTCAGTAAAATATGAAGTTGCTTTAGGAAAATTAGTTAGTCATGAAATTAAAGACTTGGATCTAGATAGAAACTTTAGCTTGGTCTATTCCAATAACAGGTCACTTTCTCCTGTAGAGGAAAAATTCAAAGAGTTTGTCACTGATTGGAAATGGGACAGTATAGAAATTTAATAACTATCAATTCAAACTATTAGATATTTGATATGATTTCATTGATATTTTCAAATCAGCTTAAAACTATAAAGATAATTACAGTTTTAAGCTGATCTTAGTTGGTAAAATTCTTGTTATATATTTAAATGCTATAGAAAGAGGGTCATCTATTGTTTTAAAAGGGAGTAGAAGTTAATAAATCAATGCCAATTAATATATTTTTTAAGAATTTATCTAATCTTATACCCATTAATATGAGATGATTTATTAGCTAAATATTTACTTGTTAAAACTCATTGCCATCTTTCTCTGCTGACTTGTCCAACCTTGCAAGCCACCTGTATGGATAAATAGAATATTTTTATAGTCTTTGAAATTTCCTCTTTCAATTTCAGTTATCATTCCACGAAATGCCTTTCCTGTATATACAGGGTCAAAGACTATCCCTTCTATTCTTGCAATCTCACAAATAAATTCAATCTCTTCTACTCTGCTCAATGCATATCCATCGCCTATATATTCATCTTTAATAATTATCTGATTTTCATTGATTTTTTCTTTAATAAGCCCATCTCTTTTATACATGTCTATTAAAATATCCTCTATATCTGCTTTAAATTCTTTTGTAGATTTAGATACACTGAATCCAATTATATCTTTTGGCCTCTTTAATTTATCATTTCCATACCATAGCCCAGCATATGTACCACCTGAGCCAATAGTAACTACTATAGCATCGAACTCTAAAGCTAGTTCTTTTTCTTGTTTTGTAATTTCTTTAATATTTTCTGCATAGCCTAGAGAACCTAGAGCATTGGAAGCACCTATAGGAATAATATATCCTTTATTTCCATTGAGATTTATTTCTTTTTCAATCTCTCTCATTTTTTCATCAGCTGAAGCATTTGGAGATATATAATGTACATTGGCTCCTAAAATATTACAAAGAAAAATATTGCCTTCAAAATCATCTGGTTTCTCACCTTTAATAACTAGCTCACAATTTAAGCCGTATTTTGCACAAATAGCAGCTGTTGTTCTACAATGATTTGATTGAAGAGCACCTGCTGTGATGATAGTATCATATCCTTTTTTAACTGCATCTCCTATTGAAAATTCTAACTTTCTCACTTTGTTTCCAGATGTTTCTATTCCTGTAAAATCATCTCTTTTTAAATATATCCCTATAGCATATTTATCACTTAATTTATTTAGTTTTTGAATTGGTGTTGGTAGATTTGCCAATAAAAGTCTATTATCTTCCATAAAAACCCCTCTATTTTAATTTTTTATATAGTTTTTTCACTTGAATATTCTCATTCCTAATCTTAGTCTCTCAATAAATAAATTTACCCATTAATTTAGCCTTAATATTCCTTAAGCAGTTTTAACTATTTCTTTGAATTCTTCTATTATTTCTCTTGTTTTATCTTCTCCAAGTTCTTCTATTGTCTTATCAATTAGCCAATAATATCTTTCAATAAAATCATCGACTTTAATTTTACTATCATTCTCTAAGCTGTTATAAAAATTACCCAATACTAGAGATATGGGAATAAATGGATTCTTTTCTATAAAATCTAAGTCTGTAACAAGTCCCAAACCAAATTTATCTGGCTTGAAAATAGACTTTACCGTTACTCCTATTTGAAAAGCATAATCTTGAGCCTTAAACATATTTATCTTCCTTTCTATTTTCTCTGTATTTATAAATCAACTTATAGAGCAGTCTCTGTGTGCTGGATAAATAAAGCTTAATCAAATAAAAAGCTACATGCAGAAAACAAAGCATTCCACAGGCAGCTTGATAAATTTAAACTGTTAAGAACTTTTAAATAATCAACTAATCTGAATTATTTTTTAGCCCAAGGAAAAAGCATTGGAACTCTCTTTGTATATTCTTCCCATCCATCATATTTCACCATATTTTTCTCTAGCAATGGTGTTGAAACTTTAATCAACACATTGCTCATTAAAATAGGTGATACAGCTAAAACTATATAATAAATTGGACTTACAGAGTTAGTGAATAAAAGTGTACTACCACTAATATATAATCCAATCCAAATCGAAATCTCTCCAAAATAGTTTGGATGACGTGTAATTGACCATAGTCCTGATTGCATAAGTGTACGTGTTCCTTTATTTATATGTCGTCTTAATTGCTCATCTCCAACCACTTCAAAGAATAGTCCTGTCAGCGAAATAAAAAGTCCAAGATAAACTAAATATCTATGTCCTAAATCAAAGCTAAATTCATTGTATTTGATTATTGAATAGCCTGCAGATCCAACTATAAAGTTAATAATGCCTTGGACCATAAAGACCCTAAAAAAAGCAGTTATGACTACCTTATCTCCCCATTCTTTACGCCACTGTGCATATCTGAAATCTTCTGGTTTTCCAAAATTTCTTTTTATTAAACGGAAAGATAGTCTAAGTCCCCAAACAGTAATAAATCCAACAATAAAATATGATAAAATTGTAGGATCTTCAGTTACAATTAGTGTAAGCCAACTTCCTACAACAAAACCCATACCCCAACCCATATCTACAATAGAATTATCTTTAATAACTGTAGCTATGATAAAAATTGTCGTAAAATAAACAAAAGTAAAAACCAAGGGAACAATTAGTCCATCCAAGCCTAAATTAGTAAATCCTTGTGTTGCTATAGCTATAGTTGCTATAAATAATACCATATACATTATAATTCTTTTTCTATCCATATTACACCTCTTTCAAATTTTTATACTACCCCAATAGAAAAAAAGAATAGAATTATATCTCTTAGAAAAATCAATATCCTTCAGTGGTTTTCCAATAACATTAGGCCCAATCAGTATTATGATTTCTATAAGTTCTTTTTCAGATTCATCTTCTTCTATATCTTTTTGTCTCAACCTATCTTCTCCTGAGAGTTCTACACCATATTCTTCAGTCAGTTTTAATATTGCTGCTTTTTCTCCCTGTATTATTAATTTATCCCCCTCTTCTATATTTTTTTCTGGATCATATCTTAGAAGGAGAAGTCTCTGTTTTTCTAGATAAGTTTATCACAAGAGATATGAATATAGCTAGAACGGGAGTATTGTTTAAAAGTCCTGATATTAAGGCAACAGTTGTAATTATTATAAAACATCTCAATAGATTATTATCTTGACTTATATCTTGTGTTTTTTCACCTAAGATCTGAATAAAACCGTACTTTTGAACTGCAGAGCTCAGTATAAACATTGTAAGTATTGTAATGGTAGCTGTATTATAAAATCCAGCTAAAGCTTCTTCACTGGTAACCTTAATCCAATTATCTAATATTATGGGTACTGAAAGAGCTATAAAATCAACGCTTATAGGTTCTAGTAAAAACAATATAATTATCCCTATAACTAATAAAATCATAACAATTATATTTGTGGTCATTTATATCATTCTTTTAAATATATTATACAAAATAATTACCCATATAAGTCTATATCAATCTTATTAAAACAATTTGAGACCTATCACTTTCTTTTAATAATTTATCGCTGAAGTATATCTATCTATTGCAGCTTCATCTTTGCTTTATCCAATAATCCTATAATTACATTATAAGTTTACAGTTTTCTTAAAAACTTTTATAATTTTTAGAATATGATACAATAAAATTGAATTATAAATTATATTTTTTAGAAAGGAGATTTTTATGAATAAAGATTTACTGTATATAATGTACGGTAGTGATCCTAAAAACATGCTTGAGAAAACTTTAAAAGAGACGAAAATATTGGAAGATATACCTTCTAAAGATTCTTTGATAGGCATAAAGCCTAATCTAGTAGTTGCACAAGTTGCTGAATTAGGTGCCACTACTTCACCTTACCTGGTCGAAGGTCTTATAAAATATCTTAAATCAAGTGGATACCATAATTTAATAATACTTGAGGGGTCATGGGTTGGAGATAGGACTTCCTTAGCCTTTGAGGTATGTGGATATGAAAAATTATCTAAAAAATATGATGTTCCTTTAATAGATTTACAAAAGGATAAATATAGAGATTATCAAATAGATGAAACTACTATTTCTGTATGCAATCAAGCTATGGATGTGGATTACTTGATCAATATGCCTGTTTTAAAGGGGCATTGCCAGACTAATATTACCTGTGCTTTAAAAAATATGAAGGGCTGTATACCTGACAGGGAAAAGAGACGCTTCCACACCATGGGTCTCCACAAACCCATAGCTTATTTAAACAAGGTATTAAAACAAGACTTGATAATAGTTGATGGGATAATAGGGGATTTGAACTTTGAAGAAGGTGGTAATCCGGTTCAAATGAATCGTATTATATTGGGAAAAGATCCAGTACTAATAGACACTTATGTAGCTCAACTATTGGGATATGAGCTTGAAGATGTTCCCTATATAGAAATGGCAGAGAAGTTAAATGTAGGTAGCAGTAGATTGATAGATGAAAATATAAGAGAACTAAATCAAGATAGATCACCTATGACTATAAATAAGACCAGATCTGTTCAAGAACTTGCCAAATATGTAGAAGAGAATATGGCTTGTTCTGCTTGTTACGGTAGCCTAATCCATGCATTAGATAGGTTAAAGGATAAAGGCTACCTTTATAAATTAGATGAAAATATTCACATAGGTCAGGGCTATAAAGGTAAAGCAGATAAGGGGATGGGTATTGGAATATGCACTAAAGGATTTGAAGAAAACCTACCAGGCTGCCCACCAAAAGCTAAAGATATAGTTGATTTTTTATTAAAAACTATGGATTAAAGATGAATAAAATCAGCCCTATAAAAAGGAGTTAGTAATCATTTCATCTTCCCCTTTATCCAAGCGCCACATCTAATATCATCATTACTGCAAATCCAATCATATAGCCTATAGTTGTAATATCTGAGTGAATTCCTTTTTCTTTTTTCTGTCCTTCTGGTATTAATTCTTCTACTACTACATAGATCATAGCTCCAGCCGCAAATGATAATGCATAAGGAAGTATTGGTCGCATTGATATTACTGCAAGTGCTCCTAGGACACCTGAGATTGGTTCAACTATTCCTGATGCTTGACCATATAAAAATGCCTTTTTTCTTGAGAAACCTTCCCTCCTCAATGGAATTGAAACCGCTGCTCCCTCTGGAAAGTTTTGAAGACCTATCCCTATTGCAAGTGCCACCGCCCCTGCAAGTGAAGCTGATGGAAGTCCGTAGGCTACTGCCCCAAATGCAACTCCTACTGCTAAGCCCTCCGGTATATTATGCAGGGTAATAGCAAGTACTAATAAAACACTCCTCTGTAAATTGGTCTTAATTCCTTCCGCATCTTCTGTTTTCATCCCTGAATGAAGATGTGGAAGAAGTTTATCTACTACTAGTAAGAACAAGCCTCCTCCTAAAAACCCAAGGGCCGCTGTTAACCAGGGAGTTTGTCCAAGTTCTTCTGCCATTTCTATTCCCGGTGCTAAAAGAGACCAAAAACTTGCTGCTGTCATAACTCCTGCTGCAAAGCCTAGCATTGCATTCAAGGTATTTTGATTTATCTTTTTAAAGAAAAATACCAATGAAGCACCAAGAGCTGTAACCAACCAAGTAAATATAGTAGCTATAAATGCTTGCATGACTGGTGAAAATTGTGATAACCAATCTAACATTTTAACTCCCCCTAATAGTTTATCTTATCTTCAAATCTTTAAAAGTTTAACTTCTCTAATCTTTAGCTTTACAGGTCATAGCTTTCAAAATAAAAAATCTTAGACTATTAACTGCTTAGAATGAACAATTCAAGAATCCCAAAGACATTATTTCTATTGATAACAATATGGTCAATCAAATTTATAAATCTAATTTTTCTTTAATCCACTCTTTTAATACTACTGCTTGGTTATGCTCTTTATCCTTTGCTCCATAAACTAAGGTGACATTATGTTTTTTAAGTTGAGTTTTTATTTTATCTAGAAATTCAGCTTTAATTTCATTGTTTTCTAATTCTTTTTTATAAGATTTTTTGAAATTATTAAACTTATCTTTATCATGATTAAATGATTCCCTAAGTTCATCAGAAGGAGCTATATCTTTTGCCCACCAACTATAGGTTAAATCTTCTTTTTTTATGCCTCTAGGCCATAAACGATCAACTAATACTCGATATCCATCATCTTTTCCTTTTTCTTCATATGCTCTTCTAATTTTAATTTCTGCCATATTTAACAAATCCTTTCATTTTTTAGTAACCAGATAGAGACAATTCCCTAATTGTTATTTTTATACCCATTGGAAAAACTACTAAGCTTCTAATAGTTTTTCTAACTCCAATATTAATTTATAATAATTATCTATTAAATCCAAGTATAAATCTGTCATTTTCCTTATAACACTCAATAGGTCTTTCAAAGAAATTAGAAAGATTTTCCGATGTTAATATCTTTGAAGTTAAACCAGAAGAATGAACCTCACCTCTTCTCATAAGTAAAGTATGATTAAATATTGGCAGTATCTCATCTATCTGGTGGGTTACATAAAGAAGGGTTGGAGAATCAGGATCTTTGCTCAGACTCTCAATATCAGCAAGCAGCTGATCTTTTGAAAAAATATCTAGACCTGTACAAGGTTCATCCAGAATAAGTAACTTTGGAGATGGCATAAGACCTCTTGCAATAAGTACTCTTTGTTTTTCTCCTTGTGATAGAGTTTTATATGTTCTCTGTGCAAGATGAGAGCTTGAAAGTTTATCAAGCAAAGTTCCAGCCATCTTCTTATCTTCTTCGCTTGGATCATTGAAAAGTCCCATAGATCCATATTTTCCACTTATAACTATATCTTCTGCTGATTCATTTCCATAGAGTCTCTCCTGCATAGCAGTACTGACCCAGCCTATTGATTTTCTAAGCTCCCTCAGATCATATCTGCCAAAGGTCTCCCCAAGAACGCTAAGTTCTCCTTTTGAGGGTAAGAGATAACCACTTATCATATTTAAAAGGGTAGTTTTTCCAGAGCCATTGAGTCCAAGTATTGCCCAGTGTTGGTCTTTTTTAACAGACCAGTTGATTTCCTTCAGTATATATTTCGAATCTCTTATAATAGAGACATCTTTTACATCTATAACCATGCTTTTGTCGACCCCTTTCAATAATAAATCTTAAAAGCTTTATCTTTATGCCATTTTTTTAATTATATTAAATTTATCATATAAAGTCACTAACTACTTCTTTAAAATATTTTGTACTTCGATTTAATTAGACCTGCCTAAAAATTTAAGACATATATTCTTGAAGAATATATGTCTTAAAACATTTATTGTGGTAGAATAGATTAATAAGTCTTTTATATAAAAATTATGAACTTATTAAAGTTGTAAATATTTTTCTAAATAAACTTATCATTTTAAATATAATTCATTAGATGAATTTAGGAGGTATTTTATGAGATTAGCTGAAGCTTTAATTTTGAGAGCCGATCTACAAAAAAGAATGGAACAGATAAAAAATAGATTATATAACAATGTATTAACTCAAGAAGGAGAGTCACCAAGTGAAGATCCAGAAGTCTTATTACAAGAGTATATGTCTTTACAAAAAGATTTAACCCATATTATCAAAGCTATTAATAGAACTAACAATAATACACCTTTTAATGATAATATTAGTCTATCAGAAGCTCTGGTCGAGAGGGATGCTATAATATCAAAAAGAACAATATTGTCTAATGCCGCTGATCGGGCAAGCGAAAAACAAGACAGATACTCTAAATCAGAAATTAAAAATGTAAGTACAATAGATATAAGAAAATTTCAAAAAGAAGCAGATATATTGTCAAAAGATTTTAGAGAATTGGATACAAAGATACAAGCTTTAAATTGGAACATAGATTTAATATAGATAGTTGCTAGCTGAAAAATATAAAAGTGAGTATAGCTTTAAAACTATAGGTGACTTTGGGGCAAAGTCTGTGGTTCGATTCCATTATTACAAATTATGCCCATAATTGTTACAATAGTACAAGTTACAAATTATTGTTACTACCATATACTATTTTATATTTTAAAGTGAGGGTGGGATAGGGGAAAACTAGTAAGGCTACATAGCCTTACTAGTTTTATTTATGATAAATATTATAATGTATCTCGATCAGGATTTTTCTCTTTATAAAAAAGCTTTCATGGGTCTATTAATCCCTTATCTTTCATAGAAAACTATCACTTATTTTTTATATGATTCTACCTTAACACCTTTGTTTTCTGCTATTTCTTTTGCTCTTCTTTCAGCTTCTTTTTTAGTAGAATGTTTTGAATCTGCTCTTTTTGCTCCTTCTGTAATCACAAGCCACATTTTATCTTCTTCATTGTACTTGACCTCTACATCCTTATTTTGAAGTCTGGAAGAAGTATTTTCAGGATCATCTTTGTGTTTAGTAATATCTTTTTCTTTAAGAGATTTTTTATCCTCTGAATCAGCATCTTCAAACCATCTTTTAGCTTGTGAAATAGCTATGGGAATTGCACTGTCCTCTTCATATCCTTCTTTTACCATAGCATTTCCTATATCAATAGCCTTTCTTCTTACTAGAGAATTTAGATTTTTCATAGAATCAGGATAATCTTTTTCATTCCAAGGCATTAAATCCCCCCCTTATTATAGTTATTAATTTAGTACACAACTTTAATATAAATATATAATTTAAAACTTTAATTAGTAAATTCTTTTTTTTCATTTGAAACAATATCGCTTGCGCTTTTATAATAGAACTCTTCATTATCCGACCATTCACAATATAAAATCTCTGACATATCAGTTATTCCTAATTTTAGCATTTCGTTTGACAACCACTCTACACTTCTATCTATATATTTTAAAGCAGTAGTTTCTATTTTCCCTTCATCAATAAGGAGTATATTATGAGGATCTTCATCATTTTTTATATTAAATGTTGAATTAACTATTGGCTGATAATCCACATACATATTGACAGAAAAATTTCCATCTGGCTCTAAGTAAATATCTTTAACTTCTTTTAGGGAAAATATTCCTTTTTGCCTTAAAATTATTCTCAATTGTTCCATTTCTAGATTGTTTTTCTTAAACAATTTCATATTAAATTTTCCGTTTTCCATTATAAGGTCTGGTACTCCCCTAAAAAGCATCCTAAGCACATGAAATTTTCTAACTAAAAATTCAATTATATATATACTTAAACTCCATATAAAAGCAGAAAAAATAAAAGGAATAATACCTATTTTATCATCATAAAAAGTACTGTCTATTATTCCTCCAAATACTATTATATAAACTAAATCATAGGGTGTTAATTGTGCCATGGTGTTTTTTCCAAGTATTCTCAAAGTAAAAGTTAATACCAATAATCCAATTATTAATTTAAAAAACTGGAGTCCATAGTTCATAATTATCCTCCTCAATAAATTATTTATATCTTTATATTTATATCCAATTTATAGATAAGAAAACCTATCTTAAAATAAATATTTTCACTAAGATATACTAAAATGGACAAAATAATAGAATGTGGAATTAATTACCACATTCTATACTGATTTTAGTGAAAATATTTAGTAGCTCATCTATGCCGGTAGACTCTTTTTCTGGTCCAGAACGATCAAGAATAACTTCTCCTTTATCCATCATCAAAATACGATTGCCATATTCAGCAGCATAACGAAGGTTATGTGTAACCATCATAGCTGTGATTTTTTTCTCACGAACAATCTTGTCAGTTAAAATCATGATTGTCTCAGCTGTCTTAGGATCAAGTGCTGCCGTATGCTCATCCAAAATCAAAAAATCTATAGGTGTCAATGTCGACATAATCAATGAAACAGCTTGTCTCTGTCCCCCAGATAGAGCACCGAGCTTTATATGGAGTTTATCCTCAAGACCAAGGCCTAGTGTTGCTAATTGTTCTCTGTAATAATCAATACGTGATTTATTTACAGCCCAAGATAAGCCATAGGTTTTTCCCTTATGATCAGCAAGGGATAGATTTTCAAGTATTGTTAAATTTGGACAACTGCCCATAGAAGAATTTTGGAAAACTCGACCAATTCTACGATGGCGTTTATGCTCTGGCATTTTAACAATATCTGAGCCATTGATTATGATTTGTCCTTGTTCAATAGGTATATTACCACAGATAATATTCAATAGAGAGGTTTTTCCACTTCCATTACTTCCAACAATAGATACAAATTGTCCATCCTCAATGGTCAAATTAAAGTCATCAAAAAGACACATTTCTGTCACAAGACCAGGGTTATAAATCTTTGTTATATTTTTAAGCTCGAGCATTTTTATTCACCACCTTTGTACCCTTTTGCTGATAATTTCCATAAACTAGAATAGCTAGGAAGAGAACGCTAGTTGCAAGTTTTAATAGATTTGCAGGAAGTCCCAAGCTTAAAGCAATCTGAATGCATGCCTTATATACAATACTTCCAACAAGAACTGCTGTTGTTCCTTTAACAAAACCAAATCGTTTAAAGATTGTTGTACCCATAATAACTGTTGCAAGTCCAAAGACAACTTGTCCTGTACCCATAGTACTTGTAAAAGAACGTTGTTCTTGGCAAACAATAGAACCTGATAAGGCAACTAGTGCATTTGCAATCGTCAATCCAATGATCTTTACAGTACCCTTATCTTTTGCCAGCATAGTAACAACCAGGTCGTTATCCCCAACCGCCCTAAGTAAAAGACCATTTTTAGTTTTAAAATAAAGGTCCAATATAATTTTAAATAAAATAGCAATAATAGATGTGATAATGAGTTTACGATAAATGAGAGGAATATCTCCAAATAAGATATTAAATATTCCACTTGTAAAAATCGTATCAATACTTCGATCTACAATAAGGTTTGATCCAGCAATTTGTAAGTTAATAGAAAATAGTGCAGTCATAGTTATAATTCCTGCAAGCAAGGCCCTTATATGTAAACGTACATGAATAAATCCAGTAACAAAACCTGCAAGAGCTCCAAAAGCTAAAGCCACCACTAATGTCAAATAAGGATTTACATTATTTGTCAGTAGAACTGCTGTGATGGCAGCTCCAAGTGGAAAACTGCCATCAACAGTCAAATCTGGAAAGTCTAAAATTTTATAAGTAATATATACAGCATAAGACAATAATGCATATATCAGTCCTTGGGTTATAGTATTTACAGCTAAATCAATTATATTCATAATAATTTTTTCTCCTAGTCAAGTTCTACAGGAACAGTCTTTTCTTTAATAGCTTCAGGTAAACTTATATTAAGATTTTCCAGTGCATTTTCATTTGTATATATCTGGTAATCCTTAATCGTTTCATAAGGAAGATCAGAAGCTTTAGTTTCACCTGTTAAGACTTTTGCAGCCATTTCGCCAGTACGAATACCCAACTCAATATA
>CAZRHX010000032.1:0-2497 GCA_964599855.1 uncultured Tissierella sp.
TTAGTTCTAGTAAACATATTTTGTTTATTCTAATTTTATTATATCCAATATCCGTAAACTAAACCAAATCATATAAAAAATTTATGCCTATATGATACAACTCACTTCACAACATATGCTTTAAATGCCTGATATATACTATAAACTCCTATAATTATAAACATTGTATTTAAAATATGTTTACCAAATGCTCCAAAACCTACCATTGTGAATATAGCACCTATAACTGGTCCATTTAATTGACCTTTTACTAAAAATACATATAGAATTGCTAAGACTCCGAGAGTTCCCATATTGATAAGACTTAGACCGAAGCCACACATTCCAACAAAGTCTGTTAGGAGTCTGCCACTAAATGTTAAGAGTCTCTTAGAACCACTAAAGCTTTTTTCATTTAGGAAAAACCCTATAACTATCATACTAGAAAAAAGAATTATAAAGTAAATGCCTAAAACTTTATTATTTCCGCTAGAAAGTATAATTTGAGGTGTGTTTTCTAGGCCAAAAGATCTAAAGAATGACATAAACAAGGTTCCGACAAGACCAGCTGTGAAACCTACATTATATAGGTTAAATCCTTGATGAAAGCCTATAAAGTGATTGGAAAGGGGAGGAAGTAAAAATCCACTTATAATACCTATTACGTTGGCTAAAACGATAGAAATAATAGGATTAAAATTAAATCCAAAAGAAATTTGACTTATTATAGGGGCTAGAGCAGTCCCGAAAAAGGCAACTATAATAAATTTATTGAAACTATCTTCTTGAGTTAAAGAATAAATATAAACTCCAGAGATAATTCCCCAGATGTTATAAATGTTTTTTCCGAAAAAGGCAAAGCCTCCAATTAGAAAAACACTGGCTATTATTGGACCACTTATATGTATGTTATTGAATTTTGTTATAGATAGAATTATAAGAAGTAAGAGACCACTATTAAAGAAAGCTGCTCCTAGATTACCAACTTCTATATAGTCTGTTAATAATATACTTGGTGAGGTTATTATATTTTTAACACCTGAAAATATTTCGCCAGGTGTATTAAAGAAAAAAGCTGAAAGAAATATGATGCTTGCGTACATAAAGAGAATTTTATATTTTGTATCTTCTTTTACCGGTATTACTTTTCTGCTGAACATTCTTACACTTCCTTTTTAAAATATAGTTTTATAAAAATAGAAGTGATTAATATTTATATATTATGCCTCTATTATATTGTCTAATCTCTATTTTAATATCTTTATCTATGAAAATTATTTTTTAAAATTAATATAAAATGATTATAACATATAAATGGAATTATTCTAGTAAAGATAGATATAAAAATAAAGTTTTAATATAAAGAATGTTATTCAATAAAATAGACCTAACATCTGTTAGGTCTAAAGTATAAAACTCTAATGAACTATAACTGGCATTCCAGGGTAAACTAAATCAAATATAGTTTTAGCATTTCCTGGAGGTAAGTTTATACATCCATGCGAACCGTTACTTTTATATATATCTCCACCAAAGCTACTTCTCCAATCAGCATCATGAAGACCCACGTCTCCATTGAAAGGCATCCAGTACTTGACAGGTGAAGCATAGCCTTCTCCTCTAAGAACAGCACCATTTTGCTTGTAGGTTATTGCATCTACACCTCTCGGGGTACTATGATTTTTAGAGACATTTCCAGTCACGGTAGGAGTCTTAACTTTTAGTTCTCCTTTTATATAAACATAGACCATCTGTTGATTTAAATCAATCTCAACATATGAATCTCCTATATCATCAGAGTTTCTGGATAAGGCGGTATAAGAATAAACTGGTTCTATAGTCTTATTTTCTCCAGCTTTAATATGTTGGATAAGAGCGTCTGTTGTCTTTCCTCTATGAGTCATCCAACCATATGCTCCGCCACTTGTATTGATAATATTTCCTGTATTAGTTTTAAATTTTCTGCTTTTTCCGAATGTGTCATATTTTTCTGCAAGTCCTACTACGTAAGCTCTTGCTTTTTCTGCATTTACATCTAGTTCTTTTCCATTAACAATGATTAAATCTTTCAATACAGATCTATCTATTAATTCCTCTCTATCACCAAAGTCATATTTTAGTGTCATATCCAAATGTCGATTGGCTTTGTCTCTGGCTAGGGCTAATGATTCGTCATCTTTGAGTATAGCAGGCTGTTCTATATTTTTTTCTATATTTAATTCACTTTCTCTCTTATCTATATTTTCTACAACTAAGTTAAAAAGCTCTTCCTTAGTTAATTTCATAACTGTGGGGCTCTATTATAAAAGCATCAGCACTATCAGAGTAAACAACTTTAGCGTCTAAGAGTTTTTTATCTAGTTCTTCTATACTATCTACCATGTTTTTAACCTTATCTTTATTGTAATCCGATGATATTGGTGTAGTGTATATAGACTTTTTAAAGATAGATAAAAACCATTTCCATTCATTTTGTTCATTAAATATTTCAGGCAATTGAGGACTATCAACATACTTA
>CAZRHX010000032.1:2519-10644 GCA_964599855.1 uncultured Tissierella sp.
CTCTAAAAATTCCTCTGTATCGCTTTTGATTATAATTTTATCCCAGATATCCGATCTTTCAAGTTCTTTGTCTGCTTCTTCTAAAGTCAATCCACCTATATTGACTTCATTTACATATATATTGCTGGGGAATTTGTCCTTATAGTAATATGCACCACTAAAATATACTCCTGTTAATATTACTATAACTAGCAATACAACAGTTACTACATTTTTCTTCAAAACTTATCACTCCTTCATTAAAATCTATGATGTTATTTACTCCTATAATAATATTAGCTATTTAATTAAAAAAACATTAAATAGCTTGTTTTGCTCTAACAATAAAGAGATTTATTATCTCTATCAACAATGACATTATAACCTATAATGGAGGTAAAGTTAAGGCTTATTAGATAATAATTAATGTTGAAACATTGCAAAAACTATGATTTAGATGAGAGTTTATACAATTAGTTTTTTAATCCTTGTTATGGATTTTCGCACTTTCCCTTCAAAACAATAAAAAGCAAATCCAATAGAGCAACAGATTAAGATTGCAGATATAGAACTTACAGTAAAGCTTATATCTCTATTTCGAAAAAATCTGTTTAATCCAAATCCAAAAGCAGTTTTTTGTACTAAAAATATATGGTAAGATGCTTTTCCGACTAAGCTTATTAGATGGGTAAATTTGTTTTTGTTTTCTATCTCTAAATATTTCATAGCTAAAACAACAAAAGCTAAGGCTAAGAAAACAGTAGGTAAAGAAGTGCCAGTCCATTTTACAAATAGTTTTGGAGTATAAGCAGAATAATTTACAATCCAGATATATATTATTGAGCTTAGAGGGAGGACCATAAGAGCTATATTATTTTTGATCCTATCTTTATTATAGTATAAATTTATTCCCATTATTATAAATACTAAATATCTAAAGATCAAAAGTCTGTATAATCTACCTGGAATAGGTATAAGATTTAAAAGGATATCAAAGCTTAATTGTGCTAGAAAAAAGAAGACTATTGATCCAATATTTGATTTTTTAAAGAAAAAGAGCATAAATGGGAATAAGAACAATAATTGAATCACTATTGGGAAGTAGTAACTTCCAGGACCTATACCACCAGATAAAAACAATAATGAGATTGGTAATTTTATATCTATATTTATACTTGGGAATTTAATTGTAACTATAAAAATAAATAATAATTCTAATATAAATATGATTAAGTATGGAATTATCAATCTTGATAATCTTGTTTTCATCAAGTCTCTATTAAAGTATTGTCCAAAGGTGTTTATACTTCTTCTCTCTGAAGACATAGAGTAAGTGAAGCCACTGATTATCATGAATATGGGAACGGCCATGCTTATCCAAAAAGGGCCACCTAGCTTTAATCTTTTTATATCTGTTAAGCTATGATTCACTATAACTAAAACAATAGCTATTGCTTTTAAATAGTCTATGGACATTAGTCTACTTGAATGATTATTTCTCTTTATATTGATTTTTTTCACTATATATCACCCTCTAATTTAATATATTTAGATATTTATATTGATATACTTACTTATTAAATATGTTAACATAGAGCTTACTATATATCTAGGTAAATAGTATTTATAGGATACTTTAATATAGTTGGTGTAATATTCAAATAAAAGGGTATAATGGTAATTGTGAGAAGAATCTATTTTATATATAATTAAATTTAAATTAAAGAGAATAAACAAATTTTAATAGGAGGTATATTTATGAATGTTATGATTAAGAAGTTTGTAGATACAGGTATGATGACAGAGGAGCAGGGCCAATTTATTGAAGAAGCTATACTCAGGAAAGATTCTATTGTAGTTTCAGGGCATAGGTCAGCAGGTATACGCCCTTTAATGGCATCACTTATGGGTGTAGCAAAGTCTAATTTTACAAGTGTACAGGTTAAGGGCTTTGAGGATCTTGAAAAAGATGTTGAATATTTCCTTATCCCAGGTCTTGATAATATAGACTTTGAGAAGCTTATTTCTGAGGCTATTTCAAAGCCAAATACATCTTTTGTTTCTTTAAAAGAGCCTGAGCATCCAGTTTCACTTATGAAAGTGTTAAGACAAAACTTTAAAAATGGCACAGGAATGGGTAAGAAAATTCAAACTCTTGAGTGTGTTAAGGAAAATGATGAAGCAAAGCTTGCAAAGATAACTGAAATGTATTTAGATGAAAAGGGAAAAGTTAAAAAGCAAGATCACTAAAAGATAACTTAATATGTATAGAGTTAAAACTAAAGCAGAAATTTAAAAATTTCTGCTTTAGTTTTATATGTAGATATCTTTTATAACAAATTTGAAGGATGTGAAATTTAAATGAAAAAATATAGAGGTATTATCTTTGACCTAGACGGAACATTGCTAGATACTATAGAAGATCTAGGAGATAGTATGAATAAGGTATTGGAAGAATTTGATTTTCCTACATTTACCTATGCTGAATATAAATTAAAGATAGGAGGAGGAATTAAAAATCTAGTAATCAATTCTTTTCCAATTAGTAGCAGTCAAGAGATAATAGATGAAGGCTTGAAAAAATTCAACTCTTATTATAATGAGAATTATAGGGACAAAACAGAGCCCTATAAAGGAATAATGGAACTACTATACCAATTGAAGGATAGAGAGATAAAACTGGGAGTAAATTCAAATAAAAGAAATGATTATACACATAAACTAGTAGAGAAATATTTTAGTGATATACCTTTTTTAGCAATATATGGAGAGCGAGAAGACGTAGTTAAAAAACCAGATCCTACTGGAGCTTTAGAAATAGCTGAGATTATGGATCTTAAAGCAGAGGAAATATTGTATATAGGTGATTCAAAAGTTGACATTTTGACAGCTAAAAATGCATCTATGGATAGTGTAGGTGTGCTTTGGGGCTTTAGAGATAGAGAAGAATTCAACAAATATGGAGCTAACTTTATAGTAAGAGATCCAAAAGAAATATTGGAGATGGTATAGCTTCTTTGTATCTCTTGTGAAGAACAATCATAATTTAAGATTGTTCTTTTTGATATGTTTTTTTTTATAAAAGATTAAACAAAATAGTTTATATGCCGATATAGATGGTAGAAGGAAAGAAAGTGCAACAAAACTAGTATCTTATACTTCAATAGAGATTATAGTTGTTCTTTTTTAACGGCTTTACAGTTAAAAATAGTCAATAGGATCTAAATGCGTTGTAAAACAAACTTATTAATGATAAAATCTAATTATCAAAGTGTAAAGTTTTATTGGATAAGGGGTGATTTTTATGGACATTGATACACTGAAAAATAATTTTAAATTTATTGAGAAAAATCTTGAAAAAATCGATTCAATAACATCGGCGAGATTAGTTTTAAATGATAATAAAGATATAGAAGAAATCCATGTAGTTTCAAATGGAAAGAGAAATGCAAAACAACTCTCTAGAGATATACAATCTATTTTGATTGCTAAATATGATATAGAAGTTGACTATAAGAAAATAAGTATTGCAGAAATACCTGATGCAGGCTTAGAAATAATCAACCGTAGGCTTAAAATAGAAGCTGTTTTATATGAAAACAATGGACAAAGAGCTTCTGTTACAGTAAACTTATCTGATAAAGAAACCATATATTCAGAGTCTGATGTTGGAATTAATACTTCTAGAAATATTGAAAGAATGCTTGTAAATACTACCTTAAAAAATGTAGAAAAATCATTAAATGTTGAAGATGTATTTATATTGGAAGATATAGAAACTGTTGAATTCTCAGTAAATAAGGCAATATTAGTTATAATGATGTGTGTTTTAAATGGAGAGCAAAAAAAAATGTGTGGCTCAGCTCTCATTAAAGAAGATTATATGGAATCAGTTGTCAAAGCAACATTAGATGCTATAAATAGATTTGTTTAAATTAATCTGTTATAAAGTCGACTAATAGCAAAGCGAAGAGAATATAGCATACTGCTATAGCGAGGCAGTATAGTATTTTAAAAGGAGGCTATATTCTATGAAAAAACTTTTTTTAGCTATGGTTAGTATTCTTGCTTTAGTATTATCAGCAGGCGCAAGTTTCACATGGATTTAATAATCTAATATACTATTAGTCGACTTATATATATACATAGGAGGGAACTATGAAACCGAACAAAAAAACTTACAGTTATATATATTTGATGTTTTTTATCGCAATTTTATTTTTAGTTTATTTGTTTTCAAATTTTAAACCTCCAGCCTTACAAGTGGTACTATTTTGGAGTTTTATGTCGATAGTTTCAGAATCACTTCCGATAATACTTCCAAATAATAATATGGCAGTTTCTGTAGGTTCAGCTATAAACTTTTCAGCTATAATAGTAGGAGGACCTTTACTTGGAGCTATAGCTTATCCAATAGGATTACTGTTTAGATTCCCATATGTAGCTCATAAAAAAACTTACAGTCATATATTAAATACACCATATTACATGACTATGTTTAATGTATCACAAGGAATTATAGTCAGCAGTATTATGGGTTTATCATATGTTTATAGTGGTGGAAAAATTGGGGGCTTCTACCCTCTTCAGAGTGCATTTATAATTTTAATTGGAACTTTTATAAATACAATAACTATTTCTATACTTATTACATTTCTTGAAGGTAAGAACTTTATGAAGATATGGATGGATAATATTAGAGGTGTTTTAGGTGGGGCCTTAGCAGTTGGTACTATTGGACTTATAATTGCTATTTCATTTATGAGCTACGGTTATTGGGCTGTGCTTTTATTTTTTGGACCATTACTTTTAGCTAGGCAATCATTTAAGCTCTATGTTGATATGAGGAATGTGAATATTAATATAATCCAAACCTTAAGTAAGATGTTGGAAGCAAAAGATTCCTATACAAGTGGACATTCATCTAGGGTTGAAGAATATGCAGTGAAACTAGCTACTGCACATGGAATGAGTGACAAGAAAATAGAAAATATAAGAACAGCAGCTATATTACATGATATAGGTAAAATTGGAATAAAGGATACTATATTAAATAAAGAAGATAAACTTACTCCAGATGAATTTGATGAGATAATGTCTCATCCAGTTGTAGGAGCAAATATAATAAGTAAAATAGATATATTTAAAGAAGTAACTCCTATAGTTAGATATCATCATGAAAAATACGATGGATCTGGTTACCCTGAAGGTTTAAAGGGAGCTGAAATTCCTATAGAAGCATGCATCCTTTCAATTGCAGATTCATTCGATGCTATAACATCTGATAGACCCTATAGGGATGGTTTAGAGAGAGAGATTGCATTTGTTGAAATAGAGAAAAGTATAGGAAGTCACTTTCATCCAAAACTTGCAAAGCTATTTATATCAATCATGAGTGAAGAAGGTGAGATATAATTGTTTTTAGAACCTGCGATAGCTTCTCTTATAATAGCAAAATTAAGAAATGGAAGTTTTAAAAGATTAGTAGATGTTCACATAAGAGGATGGTATTTCTTGATTATTTCAGCTAGTCTACAAATAGGGATGTCTATAGTAAAATCACAGAATTATAGTTTTTATAAGATCTATATAGAAGACTATTTTTTTTATTTGCATTTTATATCATATGTGCTTTTAGTAATAGCCATAGTTTTAAACATATTTAAGCTTTCTATGAAATTCTTTTTATTTGGACTATTGCTCAATGCTATAGTAATATTTTCAAATGCAGGTAAGATGCCAGTAAACATAGATAGTATTAAAGAGAAAAGTAGTGTTAATATAGAGATAAAGGCTTCTGATATAAAGCATGAGGCCATGACTGAAGATACAAGGGCAAATTATCTGGCAGATATAATAGTTATACCACCACCATATCCATTTCCAAAGATAATAAGTGTGGGAGATATATTCCTGATGATTGGGGTATTTATATTTTTTCAAGAGACAATGGTAGAAGAGGAAAAAGTTTATAAACAAGATAAATAAAAAAAATTTAATAGCAATAAGTTAAAAGTAAAGCAGAAATTTAAAAATTTCTGCTTTACTTTTATATATAAAAATCTTTAGTTAAGAGTAAATTATTTAGTGAATTTAATTGATCTTATCTATTTGCAGTAGAAGATTTGTATTGATTTCCTGCTATATTATATGATATTATATTGATACTATTACAAAAAAAAACGAGAAAATTTTAAATAGTTTTTATAATTTAAATCTAGGAGGTCTAAGTGTGAAGTTTACAATAATCAATCCAAATAGTGACCAGAATACAGTAAAGCTTATATCTGAGAAGATTCAGGCTTATTATGGTGCTAGTCATGAAATTGAAGTAGTTTGTATGAATTCTGGTCCACTTCTAATTAAAAACCATTATGATTATTATCTTACAGCAGATGAGATGATTGAATTTGTTAGAAAATCCGATGCAGATGGTTTTATCATAGGCTGTCATGCAGATCCAAATTTAGAATTGATGAGAACGGTTACAGACAAGCCAGTGCTAGGTATGGCTGAGGTATCTTTAAAGTTAGCTGGATTTTATTCTGAAAGAATTGCTGTGATTTCACCTTCAGACAATAGCGTTAAGAATAAAAAGAAGATGGTAAAGAACTATAATATGGAAAGTTCTTATTTAGGGGGAGTTGTAACTAAGTCGGATGAATATGAAGATTTGCTGGAAGCAGCTAGAATATCTCGTGACAAACTTGGAGCTGATACAATTGTTTTGGGTTGTGCAAATTATATTCTCCATGATAGAGCTATAGAAAGAGAATTGAAGGTAAAAGTCATAGATGGGATAAGTTTTGGAATAGGTATATTGGAGACTATGTCTAGGGATTTACTTTACAAAGACAGGGGATGATTTTTTATGGATACTAACAAGTTGTTATCTATGATTTCGCAATATGGAAAAAACAAAGATGGTTCATTTACAAGATTAGGATTTTCAAAGGAATATTTTTCAGCCGTGGATTATTTAGAAAAACTTTTGAAAGATTTAGGCTTGAAAACCTGGATAGATCCTGTTGGAAACTTACATGGACTTTTACAAGTAAATCCTGAATACAAAACTATTTTGATGGGCTCGCATTTAGATACCGTTCCCCAAGGTGGCTTGTATGATGGAGCTTTAGGTATTGCACTTGCTATAAGTACTATTTTCTTTATTAAAAAAGAAAATATAAAGTTAAATTATAATATCGAAGTGATTGCCTTTAACGCTGAAGAGGGCGGAGCTATGGGTGGAACCTTTGGTAGTCGAGCAATGATGGGATTGATAGCAGAGGAAGATTTATTAGAAAATGATTTGGCGGAGTATAATTTGACTAAAGAAGATATAGAAAAAAGCAAGGTAAGTACAGAAAAATACTTATGTTTTCTAGAGCCTCATGTTGAGCAAGGTGGAGTTTTAGAAGCCGAAAATACAAAGATAGGAATTGTAAGTGGAATAGTTGGAATTTCAAGATATGATATAATATCTTCAGGTAAGTCCAATCACTCAGGTACAACGCCTATGAAGGTTAGGGAAGATGCTTTATATATATTGAGTCTGTTTATTAAATATGCTTATGAAAGTGCCTTGTCTTTAAACAATAACTTGGTTTCTACAATTGGTGAATTAGAGATATCTCCAGGAGCTGTCAATGTGATCCCTGGTATGTGTAGGGCTAAACTAGAAGTTAGGCACATAGACCAAGGAGCTATTGACTCTTATATCTCATCCCTAGATGCTTATTCAGATTTCTTTCTAGATGCTAAAGTGGAGATAGTTAATTATATCAAAAAGGCTTCTGTAAGATCTGATGAAAAGCTTGTCAAACTCATGGAAAATGTCTGCAAAAAAGAAAATATATCACACATTATAATGCCAAGCGGAGCAGGACACGATGCTAGTTCAATAGCCAGTAAAGTTCCCACAGTTATGTTTTTTGTTCCCAGTAAAGATGGCATAAGTCATAGCAGGGATGAGTTTACAAGTAGTGAAGATATAGAAATAGGAGAAAAACTTTTAAGAAAAACTGTTCTTAAAATCAACGATACTTATTAATTTATAAGGAGGAATAATAATGGAATTAGATTTAATTATTAAAAATGGCAAGATTTATTCGAATAAAACTTTATTTGAGGGTTCAGTGCTGATAAA
>CAZRHX010000032.1:10654-11808 GCA_964599855.1 uncultured Tissierella sp.
AGTCAAAGATGGTAAGATAGTTAGTTTAGTTGAAGGCGATATGGATTTAGATTTAAAAGCTAAAAAAGTTATAGATGCAAAAGGACTTCATGTTTTACCGGGAAGTATAGACCCTCATGTACATATAAGGGACCCTGGTAGAAGTGATCGTGAAACTTTTGAAACAGGTACAAAGGCAGCAGCAGCTGGTGGAGTTACTACAATATTAGAACACCCAATATCATCACCGCCTCAATATTCCCCAGAGATTTTAAAAAACCGCATGGATGTAGCCAAACCTCAAGCGGTTGTAGATTATGCTTTCTTTGGAGCAGCGGGAGCTGAGTTTCCTCAAGAGATACACCGTATGGCAAAGGAAGATATAGTAGCTTTTAAGACATTTTTACACGAAGCTCCAGAAGGTAGAGACGCAGAGTTCAAAGGCTTGACCATGGCCAATGATGCAGAAGTATTTAAAGGCTTCACTGAATTAGCAAAGACAGGGATTCCATGTACTGTACATGCTGAAAACAATGATATGATAGCTTCAAACATTGCTGAATTGAGAAAAAAAGGTAGAACAGATAATATAGCACATTGCGAATCAAGACCACCTATTACAGAACTTGAAACCGTTGAAAAACTATTATTGTTCTCAAAAGAGACAGGAGCTACAGTTGCCTTTGCACATATATCAACTCCGGAAGCTATGGAAGCTGTAAAAAAAGCTAAGCAAGATGGATTAAAAGTATATTTAGAGACTTGTCCTCATTTTTTATTTCACTCTGAAGAATCAGTAGTTAAGTTTGGAGCATATGCAAAATGCAATCCACCATTAAGAGATAAAAAGAGAATGGAATCACTTTGGGATTATGTAAATGATGGAAGTGTAGACTATATAGGTAGTGATCATGCTGCTTTTTTAAAGTCTGAAAAAGAAATGGGAAAAGATGATATATTTAAATCCCCTTCAGGTTTTCCAGGATTAGAAGTCAGAGTTCCTTTAATGCTTAATGCTGTAAGTGAAGGAAAGATAAAGTTAGATAGAGCTATGGACCTATTATCAGAAAATGTAGCTAAGATATTTAAAGTATTTCCTCAAAAAGGAATTATACAAATAGGTTCAGATGCAGACTTTATGTTAGTAGATATGGAAAAAGAAGGAGAGGTTAAAA
>CAZRHX010000033.1:0-1071 GCA_964599855.1 uncultured Tissierella sp.
TATTTTATTATTACCCATTTATATAAATTATATTCTTGTCTTTCTATACAAAGCTATAGTCTGCTCGATTTCTCATAGATTTCTTCGATATCTTTTTCACTTAAGGATCTATTTACAATATAAGCTATAAATAATATACCAGGTATATTTACCAAAAATCTTGTTAGGGCAAACTTACTACCCATAGATGCAACTTCAAATAGGATCATAGGTACCTTAGTGGTAGACCAGGCACCTATAAATATCAATATATTTGAAAATTTAACACCTTTTTTCATAAATACTGCTGCAACTGGAAAGGCTCCATAAAGAGGACCCGCAGCTGCTGAACCTAAAAAGAAAGATAATAACACTCCCGTTATACCAGAACCTTCTCCCATAAACTTTACCATGGTATCTTTAGGCACCCATGTATCCAAGAGACCCAGTAGGACAAAAATAGGAGGCAGAACCATCATCATTTCTTTAAAACTAAAGGCAACAGTGTCAACTGCCTTTAATCCAATTTCCCTATTCAATAAAAAAAGCAAAGCTATAACTATAGACGATATAATAAATATTAAATATTTTCTAACAAAATTCATCTTAGCCAACCACCTTTCCAAGTACAAATGCTACAAAAAATGAAAATAAAAATGCTATACCATTTCTTAAGAAAGTTGATTTTTTTCCAAAAAATTCAATTTCTACAGGCATAGTCATAAGCCCTACCATCATAAGGGAAGATATAAAAGCGCCAATCTGCATATATCCCGCACCGTTTTCTAATAGTATGGCAGCTGTTGGGAAAGCAATAAAGCCTGGGATAAGAGTAATAGAACCAACGACAGCAGCCAGTGCCACTCCAAGATAACCCGATGAACCACCTATTATCTTACTTATAAGCTCAGGGTTTAAAAGAGCAATTATAATTCCAACAGAAGTAAGAATTCCAAGCATCTGCGGTAGTATATTTTCAAATGATTTCCAAGCCTTTTTTAAAGACTGTTTTGTCTTACTCTTATCCTTTGAATAAGAGATAATTAAAAGGATAACAGTATTTTTCATGGTAGTTTATGTAAATATCATTCA
>CAZRHX010000033.1:1081-4347 GCA_964599855.1 uncultured Tissierella sp.
CAGTTAAAATATAAAATATTTTATTTTGCATATAAACCTCCTAGTAAATTTTTTGTGTATATATGTGGTTTTAAATCATATCATAAGTGTATTTTTATATCAATAAGCTATCTTTTAAAGTCATATATTTGATATAATAAAGTCAAAAGGAGGGACTCCAAATGGACAAGATTGAAGAATTAGTAGAAAATGAAATAAAAAGAACTATTAAAGAATTTCAAAGGAGAGAAGATATAGATTCAGCTTGGAAAGATCCTATAGTGGGTTTTGCAGATTCGGAAGATCCTATCTTTGAAAGTCTAAAAGAAGTTGCCTTTGAAGAACATATTGGACCTAAAGAAATATTAGAAAATGTTCAGACAGTAGTGGCATATTTTTTGCCATTTGAAGACTGGATTCCAAAGAGCAATATAAAAGGAAGACTAAGCTCCAAAGAATGGGCAAAAGCCTATATTCAAACAAATATACTTATATCAGAAATAAATGATAATCTGATAAACTTCTTCAAAGAAAAAGGATATCAGGCGGCCAAACTCCCAGCTGAGAAAAACATGGACTATAAGGCACTTAAAAGCGTATGGTCAAATAGACATGTAGCATATATTGCAGGAGTTGGAAAGTTTGGACTAAACAATATGCTGATCACTGAAAAAGGATGCTGCGGAAGGCTGGGCAACATTGTCACAAGTGCCAAGATAGAAGCTACAGAGAGAATAGAAGAAGAAAACTGTCTATATAAAGATGGTAAAAATTGTAGGCTATGCGTTGACAAATGCGTGAACGAATCATTAGAAATGGATGAATTTGATAGATTTAAATGCTTTTCAATGTGCCAAGAAAATGGAAAACTCTACAGCCAACTAGGTCTAGCCGAAGTTTGTGGCAAATGCTTGGTCGGTCTACCCTGTTCTTCAAGAAATCCTGTCAAGAGATAAAAAACTCACAAGCAGGAAATACCTATCCTTGCTTGTGAGTTTTAACTTTAAAATATATCCTACTGATGAGTTAATATATCATTCCATTCTTGGATTTGCAGATGATCTCCACTTATGTTTTCAATGGTGATATTAGGAAACTCAGCTAGATCTTTTCTGACTTTTTTTCCTAAGATTTGCACTTCCTGTTTTTTAGTTCTAGAAGTTCCTTTTAACATCTCATAGAGCCCACCATCATTTATAACAATGACTATTTCTTCTTCCCTATAATCCTCTAAATCCTTTAATAACTCTTGCACAGAAACCAAGCCACAAAGTGCTGGTTTAGTATAGTTTTTAAAAAAAGATTTCTTTTCTATTAAATCGCCATCCTTAAAGAGACTATATCTAATCTCTATATCTTCGCCCTCATAAAGTGTTGAAATACTTGTTAAATAAGCTTTAATCATAAAATTTGACCTCCAAAGTTTTAATCTCTATAACTCAGTATATATGACTAGAAGCTAGTTGTATATAAAAGACTTAAAGATTAATAAAAATTTTAAAAATCAATTTTTAAAAAGATAAAGGGGTATATATAAATATAGCAATAGTTATCAGAAATATTTAAAAACTATTAAAATCACAAGGGGGATTATAAGATGGGAAAGATGAAAGGAAAAGTTGCAATCGTAACAGGTGGAGGTAAGGGAATAGGATATGGAGTAAGTACAGCCTTTGCCAAAGAGGGAGCAGATCTAGTAATCACAGGGAGAACTCTTTCTACCCTAGAAAAATCAAAAGATATTTTGGAGAAAGAATATGGAGTTAAGGTTTTAGCTATAGTTGCAGATGGTGGCAATGAAGAAGAAGTTAAAAGAGCAGTTAAAAAAACAATCGATGAATTTTCTAGAATTGATGTTATTGTAAACAATGCACAAGCTTCAAAGTCAGGGGTGAAACTAATTGATCATAGTAAAGAAGACTTTGACCTAGCAATCAATAGTGGCCTATATAGTACCTTTAACTATATGAAATTAGCATTTCCCTACTTAAAAGAAAGCAAAGGATCTGTAATAAACTTTGGATCTGGAGCAGGTCTATTTGGAAAAGATGGTCAATCATCCTATGCAGCATCAAAAGAAGGTATAAGAGGACTTTCCAGAGTAGCAGCTACAGAGTGGGGAGAGTTTGGAATAAATGTAAATGTTATATGCCCCTTGGCTATGACCGAGAGTTTAAAAAACTGGAAAAAAGAATATCCAGACCTATATAATAGAACCATAGATAGTATTCCTATGGGAAGATTTGCTGACCCTGAGAAAGATCTCGGAAGACTTTGTATATTCCTATCGTCTGAAGATGGAAGCTTTATAACTGGAGAAACTATAACCATGCAAGGTGGAAGTGGACTGCGTCCATAGATTGAACTACTTATCATAAGATTATAAAAAATCCCCTTAGGATAGACGGTAGAATAGTCTGGTTTAAAGGGGCTTTTTTAATTAAACTCTAAAATTTAATAAAATACATAAAATTAAGAAAATAAATTTTTTATTGTGATAGAATAGTCTTAAATAGTATAATTCTCAAGATTGCAATATGTTACTGAAATATTTAAATGCTAGGAGGTAGGAAGCTATGAATACAGATAAGAAAAACTTGACTGAGCAAGAGATACGCATAAGATATATAACTCTTGCGATTTTAAAATCAGACTGGAAGTTAGATCAAATCAGAGAAGAATACTTTTTTACGGATGGAAGGATCATAGTTCGTGGAAAATTAGTCGCAAGAGGCAAAAGGAAATTTGCTGACTATCTGCTTAACTATAAAGCAAATATGCCGTTAGCTATAATAGAAGCAAAGGATAATAAATACTCTATAGGAAAAGGGATGCAACAAGCCCTGTCATATGGTCATATTCTAGATGTACCCTTTATATACAGCTCAAATGGACATGAATTTTTAGAACATGACAATCTAAGTGGAAAAGAAAGAGAGTTAGAACTTCATGAGTTTCCAAGCCCAGAAGAATTGTGGCCAAGATATAAAGAGCATAAAAACATAAGTCAAAATGAAAGTAGAATCATAGAAGAAGATTATTTTTTCGATGAAAGTGGGGAAAAACCTAGATACTATCAAAGAGTTGCTATAAATAGAACTATTGAAGCAGTTGCCAAAGTTCAAGATAGAATATTGCTTGTAATGACAAAGGGGGAATGTGTCATAATAGTGATGGGTGCAATAAATGATTTCAAATCAAGGGTTTCAGGAAATTTTATCAAATATAATTCGTGTATTGCTTAGAGTAATTAGACTCTAATTGTTGTTAGCAGTGCATGAGAGTAC
>CAZRHX010000033.1:4357-11698 GCA_964599855.1 uncultured Tissierella sp.
TAATCAACAAAGATATACTCATTTGTTAAAGACATAAAATTCATGAAAGAGTTAAAAGAAAATGGATCTATAAAAAATGCAGTAGTAACCCTGGTATCAGATAGACCTTTTTATGAGGGGCAAAGTAACGATGAAATCTATAAATATTTTAGAGAAGAATACATAGCTTATGGAGATGTTTTTAAACCAACAGGAAAAATATTGAACATATTATAATAGATTTAAATTATACAAATAGAGTTCACAGGAAAGGATAGATTTTATGAAGGCGGCGATATTTGATTTTGATGGTACATTGGCGGATACTATGGGATTTTGGAATAATTTGGCAAGGAATTATCTACTGTCCATAGGACTTAAACCTTTGTCTAATTTAGAAAAAGCATTAGAAAAACTTACAGTGGATGAAGGCGCCATATACATGAAAGAAGAATATAAGATTGACAAAACTGAAATAGAGATAAAAGCTGAAATGGATGAACTTTTATATAAATATTATAGAAAAGACGCCCAGTTAAAAGCCGATGTATTAGAAATACTAGAAGAATTAAAGTGTAGGAGTGTCAGAATGGCTATAGCCAGTGTAATAGATGAAGACTTTATATTAGCTGTTTTGAAAAGATATAAAATAAGCAGTTATTTTGAATTTATACAAACTTGTGAAAATGTTGGCTTAAATAAAGGTGATAGAAATTTTTTTGACCTTCTGCCTGAACGATTGAATTTAAGACCAGATGAAATTTATATGTTTGAAGATACACTTTATTCTATAGTTTCTGCTAAAGGAGTAGGGTTAAAGATAGTAGGGGTGGAGGATGAATTTGCTTTTAAAGATAAAGAAAAAATAAGAGAATTATCCGATATTTATATTAGAGATTTTAGTGAATTCATAGAAATATTGAAAAATAAGTTTTAAAAGTAATTGTTTTATAAATATGATTTAAGCATATATTTATAAAATATTTGATTAATAATAATATTTATGGTAATATCTTTCTAGAATAGAAAACTAAATAAAACAATCACTGGGAGTGTTGGTAAGCCAACTGAGAAAAGACTGAATAAAGTCTTTGATCCCTGAACCTGATCTGGATAATACCAGCGTAGGAAAGTGGAAATTAATGCTTAGATGAATATTAAAAGTACAATTCCTACATGGAATTGTACTTTTTTATTTAGAGAAGAGGATAAAATTTAAATATAATAAAAAATGCAACAAAAAATTTGACATAGGAGGGACATATGCTTTCATTTTCATTAGTAATGGGAATATTGCTTTTTGTAGTTTTAGCTTTCATTATAATAGGTGTATTATATAGCAGAGGAAAGGTTGTAACATCGGATGATTTTATAAAAGCTAAAACTACTACAGGATCTTTTATATTAACAGCAACATTTTTAGCTTCGTTAGGAGAAGGAGCAAAATCTATTGAATAATAAAAAACATGCAATAGAATAGATGAAAATCAGGGGGTAATTTAATGAATGTAAGAAAATTAACTTTGTCTTCTTTACTAGTATCAATTGGGGTTATAGGTGGACATATTATATATATTCCCATAGGTGTTGCAAAAGTATTTCCTGTACAACATGGAATCAACTTACTGATGGGAGTATTATTTGGACCTTGGTCCGGAGTGGCAGTTGCTTTTGTTATTTCATTAATAAGAAATATTTTAGGAACGGGTTCAATATTAGCTTTTCCTGGTAGTATGATAGGAGCTTTTTTAGCTGGTTTTCTATATCAAAAAACCAAGAAAGAACCAGCTGCGGTAATAGGAGAAGTATTCGGTACAGGTATAATAGGTGCAATAGTATCTTATCCCATAGCGTCATATTTTCTAGGAAAAGAAGTTTCATTATTCTTTTTTGTAATTCCATTTATCTTAAGTTCTTTAGTAGGAGCCATAGTAGGATATATTTTATTGAAAATAATTTTAAAAACAAAAATCATGGATGAGTATAATATTAATGGTTATTAAAAAACATATAATAAAAACTTAAATCATGAAGAGGTCTTATGAAATATAGAAACTCTTTATACAAGAAAAATAGAAATACCTAGGCCCTAGAAATTTCTTGTGATCATTGTAAAAGTCCTATAGCCATATACGATAAAGGTGGGAAAGGTAATTTAATAAAGATGCAAATACAAAGATAAATAGGAGGAAGAAAATGACTAATATAATATCTATGAAAAGCTTTACTAATCTTGAGAAAGGCTCGCTTGTTCACTGTATTACAAATTATGTAACTGTAAATGATGTAGCAAATACTATACTTGCTTCTGGAGGATCTCCAATAATGGCAGATGATATAAAGGAGGTTGCAGAAATAACATCTATCTGTAATTCCTTAGTTATAAATATAGGAACCTTAAATTCTAGATTAGTAGAATCTATGCTTAAAGCAGGCAAAAGCGCCAATAGATTAAAAATACCAGTTGTATTTGATCCAGTAGGCATAGGTGCTTCTAGGCTTAGGATGAATACATCTTTAAAGCTCTTAGAAGACATAAAGTTTGCAGTAATTAAAGGTAATGCATCAGAGATTAAAGCTATAATAAGTGGTAATAAAACATCCAGCGGGGTAGATGTAAGTATAGACGATATAATTAGTGACTCCAATCTAGATGACTATATTAAAATTGCAAAAAAAGTAAGTAGAACTTATGATTCTATAGTAGTCATTACAGGGCCTATAGATATAATTACAGATGGTAAAAAGACTTATACCATAAGTAATGGTCATGGGAATATGGAAAAGATAACTGGAACAGGATGTATGCTTGCTGGACTTATAGGAGCTTTTATAGGAGCTAATATTGATAATATATTAGAAAGTACAGCTTTAGCGGTTGGACTTATGGGTCTTAGTGGAGAGTTAGCCAATGAAAAGATGATAGAGGAAGACACTGGAACCTCATCACTTAGAACTTATTTAATAGATAACATAAGTAAAATTGACCAAGAGAAATTAGAGGAGGATTTAAAAATTGAAATTAGAAAGTAAAGATCTATTATTATATTTAGTTACAGATAGAAGATGGTTAAAAGAAGAGAACTTGGAAGTAGTTGTAGAAGAGGCAATTAAGAATGGAGTTAGTTTTGTACAACTTAGGGAAAAGAATTTGGAATATGATGATTTTAAAAAATTAGCTTTAAAAGTAAAGAAAGTAACTGATAAATATAAAATCCCTTTTGTTATAAATGATAATATTGATATAGTAATTGAGGTAGACACTGATGGACTGCATATAGGACAAGGGGATATGGCTATTGAAAAGGCTAGAAAAATGATAGGTGAAGATAAAATATTAGGAGTTTCAGCTAGCAATATGAAAGAAGCCATAGATGCCCAAGAAAAAGGTGCGGATTATATAGGTGTTGGAGCTATTTTCCCAACCAGCTCAAAGGACACTGAAGTAAGCCTTAGTTTGGAAGAATTAAAAGATATAAAGGAAAGAGTTAAGATACCTGTGGTAGCCATAGGAGGCATAAGTCATGAAAATATACACTTATTAGAAGCCAGTAAAATAGATGGGGTAGCTGTTATATCTACTATATTAGCTAAGGAAGATATAGGTCAAGCTACAAAGGATTTAAATATTCTTGCAGAGAAATATCTAGGAGGGAAATAATGAAAAAAATATTGACAATAGCTGGATCAGATTCTAGCGGTGGGGCAGGCATTCAAGCTGATTTAAAGACATTTGCTGCCCATAAGACCTATGGAATGAGCGTGATTACATCACTTACAGCCCAGAACACAATGGGTGTAAGTGATATAGCAGATCTATCTCCAGAATTTATAGGAAAACAATTGGATGCAGTATTTACAGATATATATCCAGATGCAGTAAAAATAGGGATGATATCTAATGAATATATAATCAAGATAATAGCGGAGAAATTAAAAGAATATGATGCAAAGAATATAGTAATAGATCCAGTTATGGTGGCCACTAGCGGTAGTATATTAATGGATTATAAGGCGATTACTGCCCTTAAAGAAGAACTTTTGCCCTTAGCTGATATAATTACACCTAATATGGAAGAGGCCAGTGTCTTAAGCGGAATAGAGGTTAAGACTAAAGAAGACATGGAAAAAGCGGCTAGGATAATAGGTAAACATATAGACGGGGTTGTACTAGTTAAAGGCGGGCACTTAAAGGAAAGTGCAGATGATCTACTTTATTTTGAAGGGAAATTAAATTGGATAGAAGGAGATAGGATAGAAAATTCTAATACACATGGAACTGGATGTACACTTTCATCAGCAATAGCAGCAAATTTAGCTGAAGGTTTAGATATGAGAGAGTCTTTTATTAAAGCAAAAGAATATTTAACTGGAGCTATAAAAGATGGATTAGATATAGGTAAGGGAAGTGGACCTTTAAATCATTTATATAAATATATTTAATATATTTAAAGTAAAGCAAATTAAAAAAATGAAAAGAAACCCTCTGTTTTATGGTTCACCATATTATTGTCTATAGCAGTTTTATGTTTTATTTTTAAAAAGAAGTCTTATTTAGTATATTTATATTAAAATCATTGTTAGTTATATAAAGTAGGCAAGTATGTCGTTAAGAGACTTTTGTAAGTAAGGAGGATTACTAGCGAGAAAGAATAATATCTTTAAGATATTATTCTTGTTAGTGGTTGTAATATCAATAATTGTCTTTATGAAGTGGAATTCAGAGCTTAATAAAAACAACAGATACTTAATAGATGGTGATTTTAAAATTCATGGTAATATTGCCAGTGCTTGGTTTGATAGTTTAAAGTTTACAGTGGAAAGGTCAGATAAAACTCTTATGACATCCGCAGCTTCAGGAGAAGAATTTGTTTAATGCATATCGTGGAATAAGAAGGGTTTTAATGCCTCAAGTAGTAAAATAATTTAGGAAAAAACCTAGGAACCTATAAATTCCATATAATTTATAGGTTCCTTTTTTGCTTATCTTTTTTATTTTATAACAAATCCATTGTTTCATTACAATATTTTAAAGCTTCTAGATAGTAGATTCCTATCTGATCTTCTTCAAATTCAATTTGTGAGGATAAGGCTTTTACTTTTTCCCAATCACCTTTCTCATAATAATATACCAGATCAAGCATAGGTAAAAGTTCACCTTTACCAGAGATAAGGGCTTGCCTCATATCCTCTGTAATGTTAATTTCATTAAGAGCCTCTTCCATAGGTTGGTCTAATATGGCATCTAAGGTAGAAAATAGAAGCATACCATATACCTCATTAACTCTAGATTTATACCTGCCTTGCTTAGCCAGTAGCTCACCAAACTTTGATCTTATAAGTGATAGACGAGTTAGTTCAAGAGGTTTATCTGTAGCTAAGTCTTGTAGCATCAATATGTTTAACCAGCGTTCTATCTTTCTAAAGCCCATATATACTAGAGATCTTTTAATTGTATATATAGGATCATCATCAGATTTATTTTGCCTTATAACCCTAAGCAGCCTATATGATAGATTTACATCTGTCTTTATTATTTGAGCCAATTCATCGTAGGAAGGCTCTGGTTTTCTTAATTCATTTATAAGCTTTATATAGGTTAATTTAGTAGATTTCTTATTGTTTGATTTTACTATTATACTTGGTTTTTCAAAGAAATAACCTTGGAAAAGGTGAAAACCCATTTTCTTTGCTTTTTCATACTCTTCCTTTGTTTCTACTTTTTCAGCTAATAAGATCTTTCCTTGCATAAGTGCCTTTCTAACTTCTAGCTCTATAGTATCTAGGGGTGTAGCCATTAGATCATATTTTATTATATTTGAAAGTGGAACCAAAGGAAAACTATTGTAATCTTCTACAAAATCATCCAAGGCTATTTGATAGCCTTTTTCCTTTAATTCTACAAGTCTATTTATAATTTCATCATCTACCTTGGTACTTTCTAAAACTTCTATCATAAGATCTTCAGAATCTATAAGTTCCATTGAGTCAGAGAGTAAAAAATCATAGTCAAAATTTATAAAGGCTCTACGACCATCTGAAATAGTATTTATACCAATTTCAAATAAGCCACCTAGAACTGTAGCAGTTGCTTTTTCAGCAGATGCATTGCTAAATGCTAGGGATGTTTCACTATCCCTATATAATAATTCATAGCCGTAAACTTCCATAGAGCTATTAAATATCGGTTGTCTAGCAATAAACATAATTTTTCCCTCCTTTATCTTAAATATAATATTAACAATTATCGTAATTATCTATAGATTCTAATTATAGTATTATAGAGACTGGATTGTCAACACTTCCAGTAAGCAATGCATAAGAAGTAAAGATTTTATTTCTTTAATTATTAATAAATATGCTAAACTATTAATACTTTCTCTAGGAGAAATTTCTATAAAAAATCTTGTTTTTGTTGTACTTAATATATATATAATAATTTGAAGGTAAATTATTATTATGACTTGTCATAAGATGTAGATTATGTTAATATATTTACACATAAGCAAGTTGCTAACGTTAGTTAGTTAATAAAATAAATATAAGGGGCTAAAAAAGATGAAAACAATAGACAGAATAAAACATGAAGCATATATATTATTTGCCGAAAAGGGATATGCAGATACATCTATGAGAGATATTGCAAATAAAGTAGGTATTAAAGCTGCATCAATTTATTCTCATTATAAATCAAAGGAAGATTTATTTATTGAAATATTTGAAAATTGTATTAAGGAATATGATGTAGATGTTAATCTAAAGGATGATTTTGTAGATGTACCCTTAGAAGAAAAGATGTTAGAGCTACTAAGAAAACAAGTTATATTTCTTGAAGAAAATCCACATATATTAAAATTTTTAGCAAGAGCTATATTTTTCCCGCCTATTGAATTAAAAGATCAATTACAATCAATAATTGATAAAAATAAAAATACATCTAATATGAAAAGTTATTATGAAATATATGACGCTCTAAAAAAGAATAACAAAATAAAAGATACCATAACAATAGATCAATTTATATCTACTTTTGATATGTGCATTCTAAGATATTTTATTGGAAATTTAGGATTAAATTATTATGAAGAAAAGGAAAGTATTGAAAGTATATTTAATTCACATTGGAGAGAGATTCAATCTACAGATTAATTAGAAAATAATTAGTATAACTAAGAACATTAGAAATTTTTAAAAAAGGAGATTTGATCTATGGAGCTTGGAGCAACAATATTTTCACTTATGTTTTTTTTATCTGCCTGTATCTACCTTTATTGCGGAACATACACATTTAAAGTAAATAAAGCAGAAAAAGTAAATAGGTTTTTTTTAGGGATTTGTATAGCCATGACTATATGGTCCTTT
>CAZRHX010000034.1:0-1767 GCA_964599855.1 uncultured Tissierella sp.
ATAGCTAAATTAGAAGATTTTGTGGCTAGAAACAAGGCTAGAGCTGCAACTAGTAATATGGCTATGTCTAGGCAGAAGAAGCTAGATAAGATGGATGTTATTAAACTTGCAAGAGAAAAACCAAAGCCTCAGTTTAACTTTAAAGAGGGTAGAACTGCTGGCAAGCTGATATTTGAAACTGAAGACTTGGTTATTGGCTATGACGAAGCACTATCAAAATCTCTTAACTTAAAGATGGAAAGAGGGGATAGGATAGCTTTAACTGGACCAAATGGACTTGGAAAGACTACTTTAATAAAGTCAGTGCTTGGCCTTACTAAAGCTTTTGAAGGAAGTGTAGAACTCGGAGATAATCTTGAGATAGGATATTTTGAACAAGAGATAAAGGAAAAGAATAATAATTCTTGTATAGAGGAACTATGGACAGAGTTCCCGGGATGGCAACAATATGAGATAAGAGCTGCTCTTGCAAAATGTGGACTTACTACAGATCATATAGAATCTAAAGTTATGGTTTTAAGTGGTGGGGAGCAGGCTAAAGTTAGACTCTGTAAGATTTTAAATAGAGAAACTAATATCCTTATACTGGATGAACCTACAAATCATTTAGATGTGGATGCAAAAGAAGAGTTGAAAAGAGCTTTAAAATCCTATAAAGGTGGTATCTTGATCATATCTCATGATGCAGAATTCTATAGAGATGTTGCTACTGAAATATGGACCTGTGAAGAGTGGTCTACTAAGATATTTTAAATTAACCGGAAAATCTTATAATAATAAAAAGTTTGTCTTAAGATAAGACAAACTTTTTTCTTTGTGATTAATTTAATTGTAAGGATTTTTTAGCAGCCATAACAGCATCTACAACATAGTCAGCACTTATGATTTCTGAGCCTTCTACTAAGCTTTCTTCTTCCACACCATTGTGTATCATACAAGATGAGCAAACATTTAATTTTCCTCCAGCTTCTAAAAAAGCAGGTAATAGTTTCGCTATTGGTTCAAATGGTTTTCCTATATCTATCTTATCTGCATAACCTTTAGAAGCTAGATGTACAGCATCTGATAATAGTATTAGTTCTACATCTAGTCCTTTTTGGGCAGCCTTTAATCCCATTGTAAAAGCTATTGTAACATTGTTGGAATCTCTTTCGTGTTGAGTTAATGTAACTAGTAAATCTATATTATTCATTTTATAAAACCTCCTAAGTTTTTCTAATTATTTTATACCCGGTCAAAACTAGTCTAATCTAAAAACAACTCACTCTGTGACTAGGTCACAGAGTGAGTTGTTTTTATTTGTCTTTTGATTTTCTTATTGCTTTAAAACCAGATACTACATCATTTAGTTCTTCGGTGATGCTATTTTGTCTTTCACGCCTATATTCAAAGTTTAGATCGTCTAATCTTTCCTCTATGTTTTTTTCCGCAGACTGCATAGAAGCGAGTCTGCTTGCATTTTCTGAGGCTAGGGAAAAACAAAATGCTCTATATAAGGTGATGAAAAAATATTGTCTTATCAAGTCAGAGATAATCTTTTCTTTTTCTACAAAATATGTGGGAATACTATTAGATTCCCATTTCACCTTGGTCTTAGATATTTCCAATAGATCTATTGGAAATAGTAGTTCGGTATCTTCCATAAAGGTAGAATTATCTTCAGGTCTATTATAGTATAAGACTATCTTTTCAAGAATGGTTTTATCTCTTAATCCATCTATTTCAATTAATAATCTATTTACCATAGAAGAGATACTATCTGTTGTC
>CAZRHX010000034.1:1777-11382 GCA_964599855.1 uncultured Tissierella sp.
GTGGTTGCATAAAAGATGTATATATGTCGAAATCATCTTTGAGTCTCTGAACAATTTGTTGTCCTATTACTATGACTTTATTGTTATTGTTCATAGGTATATTTTCTAGGGCAAAAGAAGATATTCTTTCATTGAATCTACCGGCAAGACCATGATCAGATCCAAACACCATATGAAGTACTTCTCCATCTTCGACCTCATCTAAAGCTAAAAGTTCTTCTTCTTGGGATAGAATTACATATAAAGACATATCTAAAACTCTTCTATATTGCATGGATGCTTTAGCAGCATTTTGAAACTGACTTATATTGCTTGAAGCATGTGCTTTCATAGTAGATACAATTGACTCAAGATTTTCAGCTGATTCTATACTCTTTTTTATTCCCTGTAGACCTTGCATCAGATATTCATCTCCCGTTTTAAAGTCTCTTTAATTTTTTCTAGAAATTCATTTTTCTTTTCATCCTTTAATTTTTCATCGCTCAACAGATTTTCTCTAAAGACATCATCTTCTCTTACATCTTTCCTTATAAGTTCTTGTGCCTCGTCTATTCGATCTAGTGGAACATTGTCCAAGGCCCCGCTAGTAACCGCTAGTAAAACTCCTATCTGCTCAGTAACTTCTATAGGTGAGTTTTGTGGTTGATTTAAAACCTGTCTTATTCTTCTGCCACGTTCTAGAGTTCTCTTAGTTGATTCATCAAGTCTGGTACCAAAACTGGCAAAGGATTCTAGTTCCTCAAACTGAGAATATGTAAGCTTTAAAGCACTTACTATATCTCTGTAAGAAGGAATCTGTGTCTTTCCGCCTATTCTAGATACGGAAACTCCAATTTGAACTGCTGGAAGATTTCCTTTTTGGTAGAGTTTAGGAGAAAGATAAATTTGTCCATCGGTTATAGAAATTAGATTTGTAGGAATATAAGCAGATAAGTTTTCTGCCTGTGTTTCTATTATAGGTAGGGAAGTTATACTTCCACCACCAAACTCGTCTTTTAAATGTGTAGATCTTTCAAGAAGTCTGGAGTGAATATAAAATATATCTCCTGGATAAGCTTCCCTACCTGGTGGTCTTTCCAGCAGGAGAGAAAGCTCTCTGTAAGATCTAGCATGTCTGGTCAAATCATCATAGACTATTAATACATCCCGGCCTTTTTCCATAAAGTATTCACCTAAAGAAGTGGCAGCATAAGGTGCTATATATGAAACACCAGGTGGATCTTCAGAGCCTGCTATCATAACTATTGTATTTTTCATAGCATCATTTTCTCTAAGAGTTGCAATAGTTTTAGAGACTGAAGTTGTCTGTTGACCAATGGTACAGTATATACATATAACATCAGTATCCCTTTGATTGATGATAGTGTCTATGGCAATGGTAGTTTTTCCAATTTGTCTATCACCAAGTATAAGTTCTCTTTGCCCTCTTCCTATTGGAACAACAGCATCTATAACTTTTATACCAGTTTGCAAGGGTTCAAATACTGCCGCTCTTTTTAGAATCGAAGGAGCCTCTCTTTCAACTGGCAGAGTTTTTTCTGCCTTTACAGAACCACCTTCATCTAAAATCACCCCCAAAGGACTTATAACTCTGCCTAAAAATTCTTCTGAAACAGGTATACTAGCTACCTGGTAAGTTCTCTTTACTTTTTGACCAGCTTTAATATCATTATACTCGCCTAAGAGTATAACTCCTATCTCTTCTGGATCCAGGTTAAAAGCCAATCCCATAGTTCCATTTGGAAATTCTATCAACTCTTCATTTTTAACTTTTTTAAGCCCTTTTACTTTTGATATACCACTATCTACAGAGATTATAGTTCCACTTTCTTCTATATCCTTCTTTTTTAAATCTTTTTTTAAGGATTTGTCTATAGATCTATCTAAAAAGGCGAATTGGTTTTCTAACATTTTCAGCACCCCTATATCAATTTGTCTCTAAGTTTTCTATTATATCTTTTTCTATAATTTCTAAATAATTTTTGATATTAGTATGAATTGTATATGTTTCTAAACTGAGCTCATATCCTAATATCAACTCATCGTCTAACTCATAGTTTATTTCTTTTAAATTTCCTAATTGTGATTTTAAAGTGTTTTCAATTATCTGTTTTTTCTCTTTAGATAGTTCTTTAGAGGAATATAGATTTAAGTGCTTTTCATCTTTTAAAACACTGGCATCAGGTATATTTTCTTTTAAAGATTTCAAATTTTCAACAAAAGTTATAAAAACTTCATCTTCTAATTCTCTTGAAGAAATTGTATCCAGTATACGAGAAGCTATCTTAACTGAACTTTCTCCTAAGTTCTTTCTTAGGCTTTTTATAAAGCTTTCTTTTTCATCTTCTATCTCTTTTAAATAAGCTCTTCTCTTGTTTTCAGCTTCTTCTCTATAGTCTTTTAAAAGACTTTGTTTTTTTGCTTGGGCAGCTTTTCTTGCATCATCTAAAATCTCTCTTTTTTCTTGCTCTATATCTGCTATTTTTTCTTCATACTCATCAATTAACCCTTCTGCCTTTCCCATTTTCTCATCTGCTTCTATTTGAGACTTTTGGATTCTCTTTTGTCTTTCCTCCATAACATTGATAACAGGTTTATAGAGAAGTTTTTGGAGAATAAAAAGAAGGATAAAAAAGTTAATTATCTGAGCTACTATTTCAAACCAATTAATTTGCATAATATTATCCTATTACCAGATTCCAGAATGGATTGGCAAATAATAAAATCATTGATATTACAAAGCAGTAGATAGCAGTAGATTCGATCATGGCCAATCCTACAAAGAGAGTTCTAGAAATGGTATTTGCTTCGTCAGGCTGTTGTGCTATAGACTTTAAAGCTTGTGATACGGCCTTTCCTTGCCCAAATGCTGGAGCTATAGAGCCTATTGCTATGGTTATCCCACCCATTATTATAGAAGTCATGCCTATTAAACCTATATTATCCATAACTTATTCCTCCTTAAATTTTTTCTTTCTTTTTTCACTTTCAGTTGAAGATGCAATATAAACTATTGCAAGTATTGCAAATATATATGCCTGTATCACGCCTGTTAAAAGACCGAGCGCCTGTATTATTACTGGAAAAAAAAGTGGTATTACTCCGAGTAATATAGCAACTATAATACTTGAACTCATAACATTTCCGTATAAACGGATTGCAAGAGATAGGGTTCTTGATATTTCACTTATAATGTTAAAGGGTAGCATTATAAATGTCGGTTTAACATATTCCTTTAAGTATCCACCAATACCTTGATCTTCTATCCCATATACTGGTACAGCTAAAAAAACACATAGAGATAAGGCAATACTTGTGTTTAGTGAACCAGTTGGAGATGTAAAACCTGGTATTATAGAAAATACATTTGCAGCTAAGATAAAGATAAACATTGTACCTATAAAAGGAAGATACTTTCCTGGTTCTTGCTGACTGATTTGTTTTATCTGACTTTTGATAGTCTCTATGAGAGCTTCTAAGATATTCTGTCCTTTAGAGACCTCTCCTTCAACTTTTAGATTTCTAGTAACTAGAAAAGAACCTAAAGCCAGTACAAACATAGTAATCCATGTATAGACTATTGTTGCAGTAATTCTTACCAATCCCCACTGAAAATATACTATCTCACTTGGATCTATAGTCATTTAATCACCTCTCTTTGAAGAATTTGGAATCTTGCTTTTTACTGTAAAGATCATTATGAATCTTATTAAAATCACTCCAGCGAGTGCATACAAGATGTCTTTATAATCGCCCCTTAAAAGGTAAAAAAAACCTCCTAGCAATAAGCCCATTCTAAGTACAAAACTTACACCCATAAAAAGACTTGGATATTTAACCTTACTCATTGTTTGTACAGTAAAATATAGCCCGCCAAAATGAACTAATCCTAAAACTATGCCAATAAAAAATGAGCTCATAAGTATTTTCCTCCTAATCATCTCTAGTTTTTTCTTTAATCCAACGCCAGGCGTTAAAAGAACCTAAAATTATGCCTACAAATAGAAGGGTAAGGGTCCAAGAAAAACTTTGAGAAAATCTTTTATCGAGAAAGACACCTAGGGCAATTCCCATGATAGTAGGTATTGAAACTGACCAACCTACTATCCCAAAGAGACCTAGCCCAAACATTACCTCTGAACCTTCTTCTTTAGACTTGATTTTTTTAGTAGAATCTTTTTTTATTTTTTCTAGAAGTTCTTCTTCAGTTGATAGTTTTTTTTTATCCAAGAAATCACTTCCCTTATATATCTAGTTCCATAAATTTCTTTATGGTGTCTGTTTCTAATTTTATAAGTACTTCTCTAGCTTTTCTTTCACGCTCATCTAAGATTTTAAGACTTTTTGCCACTGTTTCACTGAGCTCCTCTAAAGATTTGCCAGCTATAGCTTGGAAGGTAGAGATATAAACTATACTTCCTTGTTTTACAGCTACGCCTTGATTTATTGCATAGTAGAAATCTTCAACGTCTGTTAGTGTTAAAATACCTGGCTTTAAACTCCAAGTTCCGTCTATATGTTTAGGAAGAATCTGAAAATCTCCATTTGAACCAGGTGCTGTTATTTTTTCAACTTTTTTATCTAAAATTGTTTTATAGGGAAGTATAAGTTTAAGTCTCATCTTTTTCTTCTCGCTTTCTTTTTTTCTCTATAGCTTCTTCTATATTTCCTATCATATAGAGATCGTTTTCCTCATAGTCCATAAACTCATCTTTTAAAATTCTCTCACATCCATCTAGAGCATCTTCAAGTTCTACTAGCTTCCCTGGAGTTCCAGTCATATCTTCTGTAGTAAAGAAAGGTTGAGTTAAAAACCTCTCCAATCTTCTAGCACGATTTACTGATTTTCTATCGTCCAGAGACAGTTCTTCCATACCCAGCATGGCAATTATATCTTTTAATTCTTCATAACTTGCCAATGTTTTTTTTATTTCACGTGCAATAATATAGTGTCTTTCTCCCAAGATAGCCTTGTTGAGCATCTTAGATGCTGAATTCAAAGGATCGATAGCAGGGTAGAGACCTTCACTGGCTCTCTTTCTGGATAATACAACAGATGCAGAAAGATGTGAAAATGTATGCGCAGCACTTGGGTCAGTAAAGTCATCTGCAGGAACATATACGGCCTGAATAGAAGTAATAGCACCAGAATCCGTACTTGAAATTCTCTCTTGTAATTCAGAAAGTTCACTTGATAAGGTTGGTTGATAACCAACTCTTGAAGGCATCTTTCCCATAAGTCCTGAAACTTCAGAACCAGCTTGTATAAATCTGAATATATTATCGATGAGGAGAAGAACATCTTTTTTCTCTACATCTCTAAAATATTCTGCCATAGTAAGGGCAGAGTGTCCTACTCTAAATCTAGCTCCAGGTGGTTCGTTCATCTGGGCAAATATAAGAGCTGCATTTTCTAAAACCTTAGCTTCTTTTACTTCACGATATAGCTCTTCAGCTTCTCTAGACCTTTCTCCTATTCCGCAAAAGATACTGTATCCTTCTGATTCTTTGGCAGTGTTGTTTATAAGTTCAGTTATAAGAACTGTTTTTCCAACTCCTGCTCCACCAAAAAGACCGGCTTTTTCTCCACGAGCTAAAGGGGTTAAAACATCTATAGCCTTTATACCTGTTATAAATATTTCATTTAAAGTACTTCTTTTAGAAAATGGAATAGGTTTTTGATGGATAGACATTCTTTCTACATCCCCAAGTTCTTCTCCAACTAAGGTGTTTCCGAAGACGTCAAACATCCTGCCTAAAATCTCAGTACCTACTGGCACCTTTATAGGACCGCCTGTGTCTATTACAATATCATCTCGAGCTACTCCACCAGTAGCAGTTAAAGCAATAGAACTAACAGTCTTATCATCTATATAAGAAGCAACTTCTAAGATTATCTCATCATTTTCTCCAGTGGTTAATTTGTTATTAATAGCAGGTAGTTCTTCTTCAAAAACAATATCCACTACACTTCCCCTCACAGACTCTATATATCCTTTATTTTTATCTATCATAGCATCACCTCCATATAAATGTTTTACCCAATAGATAATATAGTAATCTAATTACGAAGATAAAAAAACTTATAAAAAACTCCCCTTAGTATCAGATTTTTATTTATTTAATCTGTCTACTATGAGGGGAGCATATCAGGCTAAAGGGTTTTTAAGATAGTTTGTTTGAAATTTGACGCGCATATATTATTAGATCTTTAATCAAATCATCTTTGTTTAAATCAAATTTTATAGTAGAGCCAGTAACGCTTATAGTTCCCACTATATCATCGTTAAAAAATATTGGGGCACCGGCAGAAACAGCTCCGTATTCTACTTCTTCATATTCTAAAGAATAGCCATTTTTTATTATCTCATCTAAGTTTTCTAAAAGAGTTTCCTTATCTGTAATAGTATTTTCAGTATAAGAAGTAAATTCTAAATCATCTATGATATTAATAGCATCTTTCCTATCTAAAAAAGCTAACATCAACTTTCCAGAAGCAGTAGCATTTAGAGGAAGAGCTCTACCTACTATAGAACTAAGTGTATAATAAGATGTATCCGAACTCAGTTTATCTAGACAATAAACTTTTTGTGATTCAAATATATTTAAATGAGTTGTGAGATCATATTTATTGGTCAACTCCTGTATATATTCAGCTGCTATATTTTTAAGATTGAGTTTTTCGGAAGCCAAACTACTTTTTATTAAAAGTCTGATTCCTAGAGAATATTTACTTGTCTCAGAATCTTTGGTTAGATAATCATTAAAATATAGAGTATTTACAATACCGTAAACAGTACTTTTATGTAAATTTACCTTTCTAGTGATTTCTGTCAAAGATAGTTCAGGATTATTGTTGTCAAAACAATCGAGTATATCTATTGCTCTTTGTATAGATTGAATTAAATTGCTTTTTGAAGCATCTTTTTTCATAAATTGTCCCCTTAAATAATATTTGTATTTATATATTTTCTACTTAGATATATTGTAATTAAAAACACAAAATATAGCAAATTAAAATTTTTTATAAATTTTTCAAAAACTCTTGACAGCCCTATAGTAAAATTATATAATATTAAATACGGCAATACGACACAGCGTGCGACAATGCAGAATGAAAGGAAGCGATAGGATGAAAAATAAACCAATTTGCTATGTACCAGGTAGAGAAATTCCAGAAGTCTTTAGTGGTGTTTCAAGTTTCTTAGGATTACCTGTTATAAAGACAAAAGAAGATTTAGATAAAAGTGATATTGTAATAATGGGAGTACCTTGGGAAGGGGTAAATACAAATGGACCTTTTACAAGTGTTGAGATGGCTACTAAAACTATAAGAAAAGCCTCTGTAAGATATGGTGGATATCTTCCAGAATATGATATTGATATATTTGATCATTTTTCAGGTGGGGATTATGGAGATGTTGCGATAAAAAACGGAGATTATGATTTTTCTTTCAATAGTATAAGAGAGGGTTATAAGAAAATATTAGATGCAGATAAATTTCCAGTTGTATTTGGTGGAGACCATTCTATTTCTTATCCTTTGATAAGTGAATTTGCAAAAAAACACAAGGGTAAGATTGGAGTTATACACTTTGACGCTCATATGGACAACATGGAAAGTTATGGAGATGAGATATATGCAAGATGTTCTCCTTTTCACAGACTATATGAAGATGAAAATGTAAACCCTAAAAACATGGTTCACTTTGGGATAAGAGGACCTAGAAATAATCCAGATGGAATAAGAACTGCCAAGAAATTTGGCGCTCATGTTATAACCGGAATGGAAATTAAACTCAATGGAATAATGGGATCCATAAAAAAAGCAATTGAAATTGCAAGTGAAGGAACAGAAGCTATCTATGTAACTGTCTGTTCTGATATATTAGATGTTGCAAACAACCCAGGCGGACCACCAGATCCATGTGGTTTGACAACTTTTGAACTTGCTATGGCACTTAATGAATGTGGCAAAGCAAAGTGTGAAGCTTTTGATTATGTAGAGATATATCCTCCGCAAGATACACAAAATGTTTCATCTCATGTAGCTTCATGGATGACAATTTATTTACTATCAGGAGTGACAAAGAGAAAATTTAATCTATAAAAACTTATAGAGTAAAAACATAGCTAGAGTTATCTAGATAACTCTAGCTATATTATTATCTAATATAAAAAATATAATAAAAGCAAAATCAGAAAAATTGGAGGTAAAAGCTATGGGAGAAAATAACAGAGCTATAAAAAAGAAGTATACTTGGAAGGATAAACTAAAAGCTATAGGACCGGGAGCTATGATAACAGCATCATTTATAGGACCTGGAACAGTGACAACAGCAACTCGTGCAGGAGCAGGCTATGGATATGGTCTATTGTGGACTATAGTTTTTTCAATTATTGCAACAATTATACTTCAAGAAATGTCTGCAAAACTTGGAATAATAACACAAAGTGGACTTGGAGAAGCTATTGTCAAGCAATTTGATGATCCACTTTTAAAGAAACTGAGCATATTACTCGTTGGTGGAGCTATAACTCTAGGTTGCGTATCATACATATCTGGGGACTTGTCAGGAACAGCTCTAGGACTTTCAACTATAATAGGAATTGAATCTAATTTTATGGGACCACTTATTGGAATAATAGTATTTTTTATGGTTTATAAAGGCTCTCCAAAATTTTTAGAGAAATTCTTAACAGTATTGGTTGGAGTAATGGCAGTAGTTTTCTTTACTACAATGATAGTAGCAAAGCCAGATATGGGAGAAGTTTTTTCAGGACTTGTTCCTAGAATACCAAAGGGAGGTTTAATATATGTAATATCTCTTATAGGTACTACAGTTGTACCATATAACTTTTTTATACATGCTACAACAGCTAGAAAAACTTGGTCTTCACCAGATGAGCTAGAACTATCTAAATGGGATACCTATGTATCTATAACTGTAGGAGGACTTATTACAGCTGCAGTTTTAATAACCTCAGCTACCTTTATGAGGGGCGTTACAGTTACATCAGCTGCTGATATGGCAATCCAATTAGAGCCATTACTTGGTTCTTGGGCAAAGTTATTTATGGGTATAGGACTTTTTGCAGCAGGACTATCTTCAGCAATAGCAACTCCTCTTGGAGCTTCTTATACTTTAGCCGGACTTTTAGGCTGGAAGTATGACAATAGTGACAAAAGATTTAAAGCAGTAAATTTGGGGATAGTAGTAATCGGATCTGTAGTTTCAGGTCTAGGATTAAATCCTCTGACAGTAATACTTGCTGCACAAGCTTTAAATGGAATAGTACTACCTGTAATCGCAATTTATTTAGTTTATATAACATCAAGTAAAAAACAACTTGGTATATACAAAAATTCTAAAATTAAAATGGGCCTAGGCGTTGCAGTAGCCTTAATAACAGTAGTACTAGGAGGAAACTCCTTAATAGATGCAATCAAATCTTTTATACAGATGTTTTAATAGAATCCTGCTGATAAGAAATTCTTATCAGCAGGATTTTTTATGCTTTATAAATTATGATATAATAAGTCCATGTAGTTAAAAGGAAAGGGAGAGATATATGAAAATAGGATTGGCTGCAGCTTTAATAAA